>NZ_JBFAKY010000034.1:0-55873 GCF_040656015.1 Promicromonospora sp. NPDC050249
GCGTGCAGGTCACCCGGGTGACCTGCACGCCTGACGCCTATCGCAGGTGAGGGATCAGCTCACGCGGTACCAGTTGCAGCCGCCGGTCTCGAAGCCGACCGCCGTCGAGGGCATGGTGATCGTCTTCGGCCCGGTCAGCTCGCCGTGGCCCACCAGGTTGGACAGGTCCTCCTTGCCGGTGAACTCCTTGATGAAGGAGTAGAAGCAGGAGTAGCCCTTGCTCGGCCCCGGCGTCACGTAGGTGCCGCGCTCCAGCTGGTCGCCCAGCATGTACACGCCGTCCTTGAACGTGGTCGCACTCGGCTTGACCATGCCGGGGTAGTACCTGACCCACGTGCCGCAGTCCAGCGACGCGAACGAGCCGTCCCCGGACTTCACGGTGGCGATGCGCTGCCGGTAGCCGGCGTCGAAGCCCCACGACTCGTCCGAGGGGCCGTACCGCTCCCAGAGGCAGGGGTACTCCGTCCCGGCCTGGGCGACATAGGTGGCCGCCGGGATGCCGTTGGCACCGACGACCCACCACTCGTCGGCGGGGATCGTGGTGGCGGGCCGGTAGACCGTCGCGACCGAGCCGCTGCTCTTGGCCGTCGTCGCGTAGCCGGTCCTGCGGGCCGTCACGACGACGGCGAGCTTCTTGCCGTAGTGCGAGCCGTGGATCGTGTACGACGAGCTCGTCGCGCCGGAGATCGGCACGCCGTCCGAGTACCACTGGTAGCTGACCGTGGCGGCGGGCCGCCACGTACCCGGGACCGCCCGGACCGTCGACCCCACCCGCGCCGTGCCGGACACGGTCGGGGTCGGCATGCCGGAGAACTTGGTGCCCACCGTCTGCTGGGCCGAGGTGACGGTCTTGGTCGTGAAGCCGGTCCCCTTGCGGGTCACCGACACCGAGATCTTGTGCCCGTTCCACGACGACGGGATGCGGTAGGAGCTGGCGGTCGCGCCGCTGATGCTCGTGCCGTTCACGCGCCACTGGTACGTGGTGGTCGACGCCGACGGCGTCGCCGGCGGAACCACTGCCGTCACCGTGTACCCCGGGGCCGGTGCGCCGTCGATCCGCGGTGTCGCCTGCGAGTAGACGCCGTAGGCAACGGTCTTGGCACCGCTCGTGCGGCTCGCGGTGATGTACCCGGGACGGGTGCCTGTGATGGTGACGGTGAGCTGCTTGCCGCGGTCCGTCGCCTTGGGCGTGTAGGTGAACGCGGTGGCGCCGGAGATCGACGCACCGTTCGCCTTCCACTGGTACTTGAACTGGGTACCCGACGTCCACGTGCCCGACAGCGCGCGCAGCGTGCTGCCCACGCGGACCGTGCCGCTGATGGTGGGGTCGGTCGCCTGGATGGCGGTCGGCTGCACCACCGGTGTGGGCTCGCTGGTCACCGCGGTGGGGAGGTAGCCGGCGGCGGAGCCGAGGACGGTGACCGACAGCTCGGCGCCCGCGTCGTCACCCAGCGGGGTGTACGTCGACTTCGTGGCGCCCGCGATCATCCTGCCGTCGCGGCGCCACTGGTAGGTGAACGTCGCGGCCGGGCTCCAGGCCTCGACCGTTGCGGTCAGCGGGACGCCCACCTTGTACTCGGCGCCGGAGACGGTCGGCACGGTGGTCGTCTCGAACGCGGCCGCCTGGGCCTGCTCGAAGGCCGCAAGGACGTCGAGCTTGCCCTCGCCCCACACGTTGTTGTCGTCAGTGGTGCCACCGCAGGACGTGTCGTTCACGTCGTGCGCGGAACCGTCGAGGATCACGCGGGTCGCCTGGACGTTGCCCACCAGCTCGGGGACCGCGTCCCACAGCAGCGCCACGGCACCCGCGACGTGCGGTGCGGCCATCGACGTGCCGTCGTAGTAGTCCGACCGGTTGGACGGAAGGGTCGACAGGATGTAGGAACCCGGCGCCGCGATGTCCGGCTTGACGTTGCCGCTCTGGCCGGGGCCACGCGACGAGAAGTCGGAGATCGTCCCGCTCCGCGTGAACGATCCCACCGAGTAGTTGACCGTGCGCGAGCCCGGGCTGCCGGACGAGTCACAGCCGTACTCGCCCGCGTTGCCGTTGGCAAAGGTGGAGAAGATGCCCGCGTGCTCCCAGGCGGTGATCACGTCCTCCATGAACGGGTCCGTCGAGAAGTCGGCGCCCCACGAGTTGTTCACGACGTGGGGGCGCAGCCCCGGGTTCGGGACCGGGTCGGCCGAGCCCTGGTCGAACGGGGCCAGGATCCACTCGCCCGACGAGATCAGGTCCTCGTCGGTCCAGCCGCCGCCACCGCCGGCAGCGGCGATCCACTGCGCGCCAGGGGCCACGCCGACGGCGCGCTGCACGCCGTTGTTCGTGACCGTGCCGCCGACCATGGTGCCCATGGTGTGCGTGCCATGCCCGTCGAAGTCGTGCGGGTCCTGCCGGCCGTCCACCGAGAAGTAGTTGTAGGCGTCCGGGTCGCTCGCGCCGTGACCGCGGTACTTGCCGGCCAGAGCGCTGTGGCTGCCGTCGACACCGGTGTCGATGTTGGCCACCACCATGCCCTCGCCGGTGTAGCCGGCGCTCCAGAGGTCGTTCGCGTTGATCGCGGTGATGCCCCAGGCCGGGGTCACCGCTGCCGCGTCGATGTCCTCCTCGGGCGCGGCCGTCGCGTCGACGGGCTCCGGCGCCGCGTAGCGCGTCGTCGGACGGACCTCCAGCACCTCCACGTCGGCAGCGAGGTCCATCGCCTGGTCGAGCGAGCCGTCCTCGACGAGGATCGCGTTGGTCGCCCAGTAGGACGTGTACGCGGCGCCGGACTTCTCCAGCTCCGCGATCGCCTGCCCCTGCGCGGCGTCGGCGGTCGCGACGAGGGTGTCGTACACGTACTCACCACGCTCGGACCAGCTGGTGATCGACTTGGCGGCCGTCAGGTCGGCGTCGTCGGCGAACCGCAGCCAGAAGTCGGTGGTGCCACGGGCCTGGAAGGCCCTGGTGGCGGCGGGAGTGATCTTGTCCTCCGGGGCGACCGCACCGGGAACCGCCTGAGCGCCGGGGTTGCCCGGCAGAACGCCTGACGGCGAGTCACGGTGAGGATCGGGGGCGGCGACCGCCGCGCCGGGTACTGCCAGAAGTGCCAGGGCGGTGGCCGAGGCCAGCACCATGGAACGACGTCGAATGCGAGGGAGCATGGGTTCTCCAGGCTGGGGCGCCCGGGATCCCAGGGCGCACTGGACCTGCACAGGGCAGGGGATGTGCCGTGAACATATCGCCGGAGTTCAGACAAATGCCTGGAAATACGCGGAACTCACCCGGGTGATATTCAGAGGTCAGAGACCGCCGCGGCCGCGCAGCCTGTCGATCTCGCGGCGCTCGCGCTTGGTGGGGCGTCCGGCCCCGCGGTCGCGCAGCCCGACGGCCTCGCGCTCGACCCGCGTCGGCAGGGCGGGGCTGTGGTCCAGGTATGCCTTGGCCGCTATGGGTGCGCCCACTCGCTTGGGCAGCAGCTCCACGACCTCGACGTCGCGGTCCCTGAGGGGGTCCCGCCAGGTGACGCGGTCACCGGTCGCCACAGAGGCCGACGCCTTCGCGACCTTGCCGTTGATCCGGACCCGGCCGCTACGGCACAGGTCGGCGGCGACCGACCGGCTCTTGGTCAGCCGCACCGCCCATAACCACACGTCGATGCGCATCGGCCCATCCTCCCACCGCCCCACCCGTTGAGTGCTGGGCATTTGTGCGCTTCCGGGCCCGCGACCCGCAAACACCCAGCACTCGACGAGGCGGTCAGGTCGTGGCTCGGACCCAGCGGGGATCGGAGGGGGTCACCTCGTGGAGCTCGCCGGTGATCGTGACCAGCTTGCGGGTCGTCGGCGGCGTCACCTCGCCGTCCGGGGTCGGGGCGTCGTCCGGCAGGTCGTTCGGCTCGTCCAGGTCGGCGATGCCCTCTGCCACCACCCTGACAACGCTGTCGGCCGCATGCGCGCCCACCCACACCTCGACGTCGCCCGGTTCGACGACCCGCGTCATGCTCCGGTCGGTGAACGCGAGGCGGGTGGTCGGCACGTCGAACGTGACGGTCGTGGACTCCCCCGGCTCGAGCGTGACGCGGTGGTAGCCGAGCAGCTGCGCCGTCGGCCGCGCGACGGAGCCCAGCACGTCGCGCCCGTACAGCTGCACGACGTCGGAACCCGCCACCCCACCGGTGTTCGTGACCGTCACGACGGCGCCGAACGTGCCGCCAGCTGCCACCACCCGGTCCACGGAGACCAGCTCACGCGCGAACGTCGTGTACGACAGGCCGAACCCGAAGGAGCGCGGCGGCGTCGAGTCGGTGGACGTCACCTCGGACGCCCCGCCGAGGATCGGGTGCAGGTACGAGTAGGGCTGGGCACCGCTGGACCGCGGGAGCGACACGGGCAGGCGACCCGAGGGGTTCACCCGGCCCGAGATGACGCCGGCGAGCGCGCTGCCGCCCTCTTCCCCGGGGAAGAACGCCTGGAGCACCGCCCCTGGCTTCCTGGCACCGGCCTCGCCGGAGCCCTGAGCACCGTCGAGCGCCCAGCCCACCGCGTACGGACGGCCGGTGATCAGCACCATCACGACGGGCTTGCCCGCTGCGAGCACCGCCTCGACGAGCTCGCGCTGCACGCCGGGCAGCTCCAGCGACTCGCTGTCGTTGCCCTCGCCCACGGTGCCCCGGCCGAACAGTCCGGCCTGGTCGCCCACGACGACCACGGCGACGTCGGCCGCCTCGGCGGCGGCAACGGCCTCCGCGAACCCGGACGTGTCGTCGCCCTCGACCTCGCAGCCCTGGGCGAACGTCAACTCGGGCGCGGGCAGGCCCGCACGGTCGAACTCGACGGCCAGCGCCTCGGCCACCGACGGGATCTCGAACCCTGTCGGGACGCCGGGGAAGTGCGCGAGCACGTGGTTCGCGAACGAGTAGCAGCCCATGAGCGCCTCGGGGCGGGCCGCGTTCGGCCCGATCACCGCCACGCGGGCAGGCTTGTCGTGCCACGAGCCGAGCGGCAGCACGCCGTCGTTCGAGAGCAGCACGACCGACTCCTCGGCGAGCCGCCTGGCCACGTCGCGGTGCGCCGGCGAGTCCAGGTCGACGACGGCGGGCGGGGCGTCCTCGTACACGTCAGGGTCGAGGAGACCCAGCTCCTCCTTCTGCTTCAGTGCGCGCAGCACCGCCCGGTCCACGATCTCGACCGGCACCGTCCCGTCCGTGACGAGCGCGGCGAGCGGCTCGAGGTACGCGTCACCGGACGGCAGCTCGACGTCGACACCCGCCTCCAGCGCGGCCGCCGCGGCCGCACCCCGGTCGGCGGCGATCGCGTGCATGACCGTCAGGAACGCGACACCGAAGTAGTCGGCGACCACGACGCCGTCGAACCCCCAGTGCTCGCGGAGCAGATCCGTGAGGTACTCGCCCGACGAGTGCATGGGTACGCCGTCGACATCGTTGTAGGACGCCATCACGGAACGCACCCCGCCGTCGAGCACCGCCATCTCGAAGGGCGGGAGGAAGACGTCGGCGATCTCGCGCGGGCCTGCGCTCACCGGGGCGTGGTTGCGCCCGGCCTTGGACCCGGAGTACGCCACGAAGTGCTTGAGCGTGGCGTGCACGCCCCCCCCCTGCAGCCCGCGCACGTAGGAGGTACCGACCGTCCCGACGAGGTACGGGTCCTCGCCGATGCACTCGTCGACCCGCCCCCAGCGGGGGTCACGGACGACGTCGAGCACCGGCGCCAGCCCCTGGTGGATGCCCAGCTCACGCATCGAGTCCCCGATGAGCCGGCCCATCTCGGCCACGAGCTCCGGGTCGAACGACGCGCCCCACGCGAGCGGCGTCGGGAAGGTGGCCGCCTGCCAGGCCGCCAGGCCCGTGAGGCACTCCTCGTGCACCAGCGCGGGGATCCCGAGACGGGTCTCACGCTTGAGCCTCCGCTGCTCGGCCCAGAGCCACGCCGCCCGCTCCACCGGGTCCACCGGTCGCGTGCCGTACACGCGGGTGTAGTGGCCCAGGCCGTTCTTCGTGGTCTCCTGGAGCGAGCTGGAGCCCTGGCCGGCGGCCATCTCGCCCTGCATCGGTGCCACGACGTTGCCGCCCTGGTCCAGCCAGTAACCGACCAGCTGGGCCAGCTTCTCCTCGAGTGTCATCTGTGCGTGCAGCTCGCGCACCCGCTCCGACACCTCGGGCATCGCCCGAAGCGCCACCGGCAGCTCCGTCATAAGAATCCTTTCTTGACATGCTTGTACGACCCTCTGGGACGACCCAGCGGAGGACGCGGCCCGGCCGCGCCCGGGGTCAGCCCTTGACGGCTCCGGTGAGGCCACCGACGATGCGCCGCTCGAACAGCGAGAAGAAGATCAGCGCGGGGATCATCGAGAGCGACGTGAACGCGAGCACCCGTGCGGTGTCGACCGAGTACTGGGACGCGAACGCCTGGACACCCAGCGGCAGCGTGTACGACAGCTCGTCGTTCAGGATGAACAGCGGCAGCATGTACGAGTTCCAGGACGCGACGAACGCCAGGATGCCGACCGTGACGACGCCCGGCAGCGACAGCGGCACGACCATCCGGAAGAAGAACCCGATACGGCTCGCGCCGTCGATCGAGGCTGCCTCCTCGATCTCCTTCGGGATGGCCCGCAGGAACGGCACCAGGATGATGATCGTGGTGGGCAGCGCGAACGCGATCTGCGGCAGGACGATGCCGCCGATGGTGTTCATCAGGCCCAGGTCGCGGATCAGGATGTACAGCGGGGTGATCGCGACCGTCATGGGGAACATGAGCCCGGCCGCGAACAGCGAGTACATGGCCCCGTTGAGCTTGAAGTCGTACCGCGCCAGCACGAAGCTCACCATGAGCCCGAGCGCCACCACGCCGACCGTGGTGAGGATGCCCGCGACCGCGGAGTTGGCCACCTGACGCCAGAACACCTCGCTCACCAGCACGCTGATGTAGTTGTCGATCACCCACGGGTTGGGCAGGCCCGACGGGTCGACGGTGATCTGCGCGTTCGTCCGGAACCCGCCGACGATGATGAAGAGCACCGGGCCTATGCAGATGCCGACGAAGAGGAAGGCGATGACATAGGTCATCGGGCTGCCCCACGCGACCTTCGGCAGCCGGCGGAGCTTCTGCGGGGCCTTCGTGGGAGCTTCGAGGAGCGTCGCCATCACTTCTTCCCTTCCGTGAGCGCGCCCTCGGTGTCCCGGCGCAGCACGTAGCGCTGGTAGACCAGCGCGATGACGAGCGAGATCAGGAACAGCACGACGGCGACGGCGTTGCCGTAGCCGAAGTTCCCGGCCAGGCGCCCGTTCAGGACCATGTAGGTCGCCATCGTCGAGGTGCCGGCGGTCGCGGAGATGTACTGGCCCCAGATGATGTAGACGAGGTCGAACAGCTGCAGCGAGCCGATGATCGACAGGAACGCCCAGATGCGGAGCGTCGGGCCGAGCAGCGGCAGCGTGATGGTCCGCTGGATCTGCCAGTACGAGGCGCCGTCGATCGCCGCCGCCTCTGAAAGCTCCTCGGGGATGCTCTGCAGGCCGGCGAGGAACAGGATCACGGCGAAGCCGATGTACTTCCAGCTGATGATCAGCATCAGCGACCAGAGGGCGATGTCGGGATCGGACAGCCAGTCGACGGCGAGGAAGCCGAGGCCCACCTTCTCGAGCATGTCGTTGACCGCACCGGAGGTCTGGAGCATCAGGCTCCAGCCCGTGCCCACGATGACCTCGGAGATCACGTACGGCACGAAGATGAGGACACGGATGATCGAGCGCCCGCGGATCTTCTGGTTCAGCAGGAGCGCGAGCGCGACGGCGGCCGGGCCCTGCAGGATCAGGGACAGCACGACGATGTAGCCGTTGTGCAGGAGCGCCTCGTGGAAGGCGGAGTCCCTGAAGATGATCAGGTAGTTGTCGAGCCCGACGAACTCCGTCGGCGGCCCGTACCCCTTCCAGCTGAAGAACCCGTAGTAGGCCGCCAGGAAGACGGGGAAGATGACGAACGCCAGGAACACGACGATGGCAGGGCCCGAGAGCAGGGTGATCTCGAGCGTCTTGCGCCAGTCGGTCCTCCTGCCTCGCCGCGGCCTACGGGCCGGGGACGACGTCGGAACGCCGCCCCCGGCCACCGTGGGTCCCTCAGGCGAGGCCGTCCGGGTTGCTGAGTTCTCGCCCAGGGAGTGAGTCATGTGGCTCGTTACTCCATTGCGGCCGCGGCGTTCACGGCGTCGACGATGCTCTGCGGGGTACCGTCGCCGGCCAGCATCTCCACGACGCCGGCGTTGAGCGCGTTGCCGACGTTCTGGCCGTAGAGCGTGTCGAGCCAGACCGAGACGTACGGGGCCTCGTTGTAGGCCGCGAGGACGGACTGCAGCGCCGGGTCGGTCACGACGCCCTGCGCCTCCTTGCTGGCGGGCAGCGTCACGAAGGCCTCCGCGTAGGCCTCCTGGTGCTCCTTCTGCATGAAGAAGTTCAGGAAGTCCGCGCACTCCGGGGGAGCCTCGACGAAGCAGGAGTAACCGTCGACGCCGCCCATGAACGCGGCGGGGTCACCCTCGCCGCTCTCCGTGGCGGGGAACGGGAACCAGCCGAGGTCCTTCAGCGGCTTCTCGTCGGGGGTCAGGCCGGCGATCACGCCGGGGTTCCACGCCCCCATGAGCTCCATCGCGGCCTTGTGGTTCGCGATCAGACCGGCGGAGGAGCCGGCGCCCTGCTGGGCCGTCGCGGTGAGGTAGCCGTCCTGGAACGGCTCGGTCTCGCTGAGGGCCTGCAGGTCCTCGCCTGCCGCCAGCCAGCACTCGTCGTCGAAGCTGCGCGACTCGGCGGCGGCCTCGAGGGTCTCCTGCGAGCACTCGCGCAGCGCGAAGAAGTAGAACCAGTGCGCGGCGGGCCACGCGTCCTTGGCGCCGAGCGCGATCGGTGCGATGTCGGCGGCCTTGAGGTCGGCCACCGCGTCGTTCAGCTCGTCGACGGTCGCGGGCGTCTCGGTGATCCCTGCTTCGTCGAAGAGGTCCTGGCTGTAGAAGATGCCGCCCGGGAGGACCGCCGTCGGCATGCCGTAGACCTTGCCGTCCACGGTGAAGGCGTCGAAGCCTGCGCCGACGTTGGTCTTCGTCGCCTCGTCGATCGTGTCGGTGAGATCCATGATCTGCCCGGCCTCGACGACGTCGGCCAGCTTGCCGCCACCGCGCGCCATGAAGATGTCCGGCGCGTCGCCGGAGTTCAGGGCGGTCTGCAGCTTGCCGTCCATGTCCTCGTTCTGGATGGACTGGACGTCGATCGTCACCCCGGGGTTGGCCGCCTCGAAGGCGGCGACCGTGTCTTCCCAGTAGGCCTTGCCCGGCCCGGTGGTGGAGTTGTGCCAGAAGGTCATCGAGACGTCACCGTCACCCGACCCTCCGTCGCTGCCGCCGGAACAGCCTGCGGCCAGCAGGGCAACCGTGGCGCCCAGGGCAAGAGTGCCCGCAGCCCGCGTCTTCCTCATCATTGTGGAACCCCTTGTAGTCGTCATCGACGGTCGGCAGGAGCCTGCCGGTGACGGACGACAGGTCCGTCAGTCAGGAGACTGGCAGCCGGGCGGCCCTTTCGTCAAACGGTTTCGATATCGATTTCGAAACGGATCGGTAAACCAGACACACCTCGCGGCCCGGGGTACTCTCGCTTCCGTGCACAGTGGG
The DNA here is from genome assembly GCF_040656015.1 of Promicromonospora sp. NPDC050249. Taxonomy (NCBI): domain Bacteria; kingdom Bacillati; phylum Actinomycetota; class Actinomycetes; order Micrococcales; family Promicromonosporaceae; genus Promicromonospora; species Promicromonospora sp. NPDC050249. The sequence continues at coordinate 9,653 of NZ_JBFAKY010000034.1, forward strand.
ACAGGCTCACCCGGGTCCACTGCCGGACCGGGTGACAGCGTGACGAGCGGTTCGGTGACCCCGGACCCCTTCGCCACCCAGGAGCGTGCGACCGGCCGCGCCACCATCACCGACGTCGCGCGCGTCGCGGGCGTATCGGTCGCCACGGTCTCCAAGGTCGTCAACGGCCGGTACGGCGTCGCAGCGGCCACCGCCGAGCGGGTGCTCGGCGTTGTCGCCGACCTCGGGTACGAGTCGTCCCTCGTGGCGCGCAGCCTGCGCCGCCGCCAGACCAACGTCATCGGCGTGCTGGTGGCCGAGTTCGAACCGTTCAGCACGGAGCTGCTCAAGGGCATCTCCGCCGCGATGGACGGGACGGGCTACGAGCTGCTCGCCTACTGCGGCGACGCCGGACACTCGGACCACGTGGGCTGGGAGCGCCGCTCGCTGTCCCGCCTGGCCGGAACCCTGATCGACGGCGTGGTGATCGTGACGCCCACCCTTGCCCTGCCGGTGCACGAGGGCGTGCCCATCGTCGCCATCGACCCGCACACCGGACCCACAGGCCCGGCCACCGTGGACTCCGACAACCTGGGCGGCGCCCGCACCGCCACCGAGCACCTCATCTCGCTCGGCCACACGCGCATCGGCTACCTGGGCGGGCGTTCCGACCTGGAGTCGGCCCGCCTGCGCGAGCTCGGCTTCTTCGAGGCGATGGAGGGGGCGGGCCTCAAGCCGGACCCGAGCCTGGTGCTCGAGGGCGGCTACCGCCCGGACCGCTCCGACCGCCCCACGCACGACCTGCTCGAACGCCCTGACCGGCCGACCGCCGTCTTCGCCGCCAACGACCTGTCGGCGATCCACGTCATCCAGGTCGCCCAGGAGCTGGGGCTGCGCGTGCCCGAGGACCTGTCGGTCATCGGTTTCGACAACATCCCCGAGGCCGCCGCGTCGAACCCGCCGCTGACGACCATCGCGCAGTCCCTGCACGAGATGGGCGCCGAGGCGCTCCGCATGGTCATCGCGATGCTCGAGTCGGGCACCACGGCGGGCAAGCACACCCGCCTGCCCACGCGGCTGGTCGAGCGCGCGAGCACGGCTCCCCCGCCCGCGTCGAAATAACCTCGCCGACGGCGGCGGGCCGGGGCACCCTGGTGGAATGACCTCCCCCACCGGCCGCACGCCGGCACAGACGCCGTGGCATGTCCTCGAGGTGGCGCCCGTACCGTCCGTCGACCACCCCGACGCCTGGGCGTACCACGGGATCGCCGCGGTCGAGCGGGCCACGGAGATCGCGAGCCGCGGGTACGACGACCTCGCCCGCTCGGCGCAGCAGACCGTCAGCGGCATGCTGCATCAGGAGTACGCGCGCAAGCAGCGGTTCGTCGCGGTTCTGGACCGCCCCGACGGCGGAGCGCCTACCGCCGACGACGTGGTCGGCTTCGGGTTCGTGGCGATGACGCTCAAGGACAACACGCACACCGCCGACGTCCATGTGGGGGTCCACCCGGACCACCGACGGCAGGGCATCGGCACGGCCCTCGCGGCACGGGTCGAGGAGGCGGCCGCCGATGCGGGGCGGACCACGTTCTTCGTCTGGGCGGCGGCGCCGCGCGAGGCGGCCGCCGACGAGGAAGCGGTGGTGCCGGCCACCGGCGTCGGGCGAATACCCGCCGATGTCCCCGGCGTGCGGTTCGCGCTCCGCCGCGGGTACACGATCGAGCAGGTGGAGCGCATGTCACGGCTCGACCTGCCGGTGGACCCTGACAGCCTGGCGACGTTCGAGGCGGAGGCGCGCGCCAAGGCGGGCGACGACTACCGGACCCACACGTGGGAGGGCATCCCCGAGGAGTGGCGCGCGGGGTATGCCCAGCTCATGACGCGGATGTCGACGGACGTGCCGCAGGGCGAGCTCGACTTCGGCGAGGAGACGTGGGACGCCGAGCGCGTCGGCGTGTACCTCGAGGAGCGCGCCGCCAGCGGACAGCGCCTGCTGACCACCCTGGTGGAGCACGTCCCGTCGGGCGAGGTCGTTGCGGGTACGTCGTTCCTGCTGCAGGACGCCAAGCCGGCGTTCGTGTTCCAGGAGGAGACGATCGCGCTGAAGACCCACCGCGGGCACCGGCTCGGGATGCTCGTCAAGGCGGTCAACCTGCGCGAGCTTGCGGCACGCTACCCGCAGACGGAGCGGGTCCACACCTTCAACGCGGAAGAGAACGCGCACATGCTGGGCATCAACGTGGCCCTGGGCTTCCGCCCCTCGGGCGCGGAGGCCGCCCTCCAGAAGCGCCTCTGACCCTCGCTGAGCGCTGGGTATCTGCGGCGTCGCGGGCCTGAGAGCCGCGAACAGCCAGCACTCAACGGTGCCTGCGGAAGCGACCGACCAGGGTGAGCAGGCGGCCGGTCGCTCGCGTGACCACGCCGCCAGTGCCGTTCGCGACGTCCAGCAACTGCCGCACCTGCTTGTGCGTGACGCCTGAGCCCGGCTGATAGGGCAGGCGGTCCAGGGGCATCGCGCTGGTCATGATCATGACGTCGTCCGACAGGCCCGCCCCCTGCAGCATCCCCGTGACCGTCGGGCCGATGACGGGGTGGGCCATCGCCTCACCCAGCGAGGAGGCGGCGGTGAGCGACGGGACGACGCCGTCCGACGGCACCTCGACGTCGGCGGTGGCGCGGAGGTCGCGGCTCGATGCGCCCACCTCCACCCGGTAGGTACCGCCCTCGACGCGCCACCGGTCGGCCTGGACGTCCCAGTACGCGAGGTCGTCCCGGGCCACCGAGAGCTCCACCTCGCGCGACTCCCCCGGTGCGAGATCGACCACGGCGAAGGCGGCCAGCGAACGCGGGGCACGTGGGACCGGCGAGCCGGGCAGGGACACGTAGCACTGCACCACCTCGCGACCCGCGACGCCGCCGGTGTTGGTGACGGTCACGCGCACGGTGAGCCCGGCGTCGTCGGTCGAGACCCCCGGTCCCGAGTATCCGAACGTCGTGTACGAGAGCCCGTGCCCGAACGGGAACTGCACGTCCAGGTCACGCGCGTCGTACCAGCGGTAGCCCACGTAGATGCCCTCGCCGTAGGTGACGCGCAGGCCCGTGCCCGGAAAGCTCGTCCAGGCCGGGGTGTCCTCGATGCGCAGCGGGACGGTCTCGGCCAGCCGGCCGGACGGGTTGACGCGTCCGTACAGCACGTCGGCCAGGGCCCCGCCGCCCGCCTGCCCCAGCAGCCAGCCCTCGACCAGCGCGGGCACCCGGTCCGCGAACCCGGACAGCCGCACCACCGAACCGTTGGACAGCACCACGACGACGCGCGGGTTGACCTCGAGCACCCGGTCGAGCAGCTCGAGCTGTGCGGCGGGCAGCTCGATGTCCAGGCGGTCGCGGCCCTCCGCCTCGGCGGACTGCGGCAGGCCCGCGAAGAACAGCACCACACCCGCGTCGCGAGCCACGGCCACCGCGTCGGCGGCCAGCGCCTCGGCGGCGTCGGCGGCAGCGGCAGACCTCCTCCACAGCCTTCCGACCGCACCCCGGCGGGTCGCGCCGCTGGTCGAGCCTGCCGAGCCCTCGGCCGGACCGAGCCCGTAACCCGGAGCGAAGACGACCTCGGGCGCCGCGTCCTGGATCGCGGTGAGGGCGTCGTCGAGCCGGGTCGGGACGATCTGCGACGATCCCGAACCCTGGTAGCGCGGCGTGCGGGCGAGCTCGCCGATCACCGCGACGCGCGTCTGCGGCGCTATCGGCAGCAGGCCGCCGTCGTTCTTGAGCAGCACCACCGCACGGCTCGCCGCCTCCCGGGCCAGGGCGTGGTGCGCGGCGTCGTGCCAGGCCTCGGGGTCGTGACCACGCTCGGCGAGCGGGGACGGGCCGCCGTCCGCCGTCTCCTCGCGTGCGGCCTGCGCCGCGAGCGCCAGCGCGACGACCCGGGTGGCCGAGCGGTCGACGTCGTCCAGGTCGAGGACACCGGACCTCACCGCCGCGACGAGCTCCTTGACCCGCCCCTCTCCTGCGGCGGGCATCTCCAGGTCCAGACCTGCTCGGACACCGGCGACGCGGTCGTGGACGGCGCCCCAGTCGGACATGACGAGGCCCTCGAACCCCCACTCCCCGCGCAGGATGTCGGTGGTGATGCGGCGGTCCTCGCCGGTGTGGGTGCCGTTGATGCGGTTGTACGACGACATGAGCGTCGCGGGCCGGGCCTTGGTGACCACGCGCTGGAAACCGCGCAGGTAGATCTCGCGGAGGGTGCGCTCGTCCATGTCGGCGGAGACGCGCATGCGTTCCGTCTCCTGGTTGTTCGCGGCGAAGTGCTTGAGGCTCGTGGCGACGCCGCCCGCCTGGACGCCGGTGACGAGGGCCGCGCCGATCTCGCCCGCGAGCAGGGGGTCCTCGGACACGTACTCGAAGTTGCGCCCGCACAGCGGGCTGCGCTTGATGTTGATGCCGGGCCCGAGCACGACGTCGATGCCCCGCTCCTTCGCCTCGGCCGCCACCGCCTCCCCCACGCGCCGGACCAGGCCGACGTCGAACGTGCTGCCCAGCGCGACCGCCGGCGGAAAGCACGTGGCGGGGACGGCGCCCTCGATGTCGCCGACGTCGGGGGCGAGCCTGCGCACGCCGTGCGGGCCGTCCGCGAAGAAGGCCGACGGGACTCCGGGAGCCTCGGCGGTGGTCCAGAACGACGCCCCGGACAGGAGCCGCGCCTTCTGCTCGAGCGTGAGCTTCCTGACGATCGCCGCTGGTGCAGCTGCGGCGGCGACTGCGGTGCGGGCCTGCGGCTTCTTCGGCATGCGGTCACGCTACCCGGCGCAAAAAGCCGTGCGCTCCGATGTCGCCGGGAGCACCCTGGGCACATGACCTCAACCTCCGCCGTACCCGCCCCGTCGACGTCGACGTGGCGGCTGATGACCCCGCCCCACCCGTCCTCGCTCGAGGACCCGGAGGCGTGGGCGTACCGGAGCATCGCCGAGCTGGATGCCGCCGTGGGCGCGGCCGACCTCGGCACTGCCGACGAAGCCCAGACGCCGCTCGGGATCCTGGTGACGATGAACAACCAGGACTACCGGCGCAGGCTGCGCCAGGTGGCCGTGGTGGACGCACCCGATGGGCCGCGGGTGGTGGGCAGCGCGCTCCTGAGCCTCTTCGTCCGGTCGAACCCCGAGCTGGCCGTCGGCTTCGTCGTGGTGCACCCGGAGTACCGGCGGCAGGGGATCGGTACCGCCCTGGCCGACTGGATGCGCGGGACCGCACGCGCGGAGGGCCGGACGTCGGTCCTTGCCCCCGTCGACTTCGGGCCCGGGGAGAGCACGGGCGAGTCGCTGGTCCCCGCGTCCGGCTCCGGCCAGGTCTCCGCCGACCTGCCGGGTGTCCGCCTCGCCCAGAAGCTGGGGCTGGGCCTTGAGCTGGTGGAGCGCCGGTCCCGGATCGACCTGCCGGTAGCACCCGAGACGGTTGCGCGGTTCGAGGCCGAGTCCCGCGCCGCAGCGGGAGACGCCTACCGCGTCCACACCTGGACGGCGCCGATCCCCGAGGAGTGGATAGAGCAGTACGCAGCTCTCCAGCAGGCCCTGGCCGACGACGAGCCGCGCGGCGGCCTCGACCTCGAGTCCGACGTCTGGGACCTCGAGCGCATCCGGGGCGAGGAGGCGGCGATGGCAGCCAAGGGCGACCAGTACGTGGTGACCGCCGCCGAGCACGTGGCAACGGGCGAGCTCGTCGCGATGACCATGCTGCAGTGGAACGACGAGAAGCCCGACCACACCAACCAGCAGGCCACGGTCGTGCTGGGCACGCACAGGGGACACCGGCTCGGGATGCTCGTCAAGGCCGTGAACCTGCGGGAGCACGCGCGGCTGCGCCCCGGCGCCCGGCGCATCTACACCTGGAACAACGAGGAGAACCCGCACATGCTCGCCATCAACATCGCGCTGGGCTTCGTCCCGGCGGGCGGCTGCGCGGAGTTCCAGGGCCCCGTGTAGTCAGAGCAGCTCCGGAGTGAGGTTCGGGCCGTCCCCGAATGCCTCCGGCGGGGCGAACGGGTGGACCGGGCCGCCCAGGTTGGTGTGCCGCAGGCGCAGCAGGTCCTGGTCCACCCCGCCCGGGGTGAGCATGAGCATCCAGTCGTCGGCCATGTCGTACAGCTCGGTCTCCAGGTTGCCGATCTTCACGACGACGACGTCGGTCCCGCGCGGGTCGAGGCCGATCGCCGTGAAGTCGGACTCCAGGTGAAACGGCCTGCGCCGTTCGGTGAGGATCACCTTGAGCCCGCCGGCCGCCACCACGCAGACGATGCCCGCCACCGGGTCGCCCTCGTGGACGTGCTCGACGACGCCGCGCAGCGTCACCGGCCCGGCCGGCCCGGCGTCGACCCGGGCGCCGGCCGTCACCTCGACGACGGCGCCCACCCCGGCGTCGGCCACCGCGCGGGCGGCCTCGGGGTCGGGCAGGGACGCGTAGATGGCGCTCCGGCCGCCCACCTCCGGCGGGTTCGCGAAGGCAGGCTCCGCCAGGAGCCGGGCGAGGGTCCAGGTGACGTCGCCGGCTCCGCCGGCCATGGGGTTGTCGCCCGAGTCCGACAGGACGAAGGGTCGCGCGTCGCTCGCCAGCACGGCCTTGATGCACTCCTCGTAGGTGCCGGCCGGTGCGACGAGCTCGAACTCGCCGCGGGCGTCCCAGTACCTCCGGGCCAGCCGCTCCGCCTCGCGCGCGATGACTACGTCGTCGTCCCCCATGACGACGACGGCGGCCCGGCAGCGCGGCTCGTCCGCCCAGGCGTACCCGACCCAGACGGAGGCGTCGAGGACACCCTCGAGCGCGCCGACCCGTGCGACGTCCTCGTAGATGCCCCGCGCCGGCTCGACCCGGGTGCTCGTCCACTCCCCCGGCAGCAGCACCGGGACCTGCACCCAGGCCTTCCGCGGCCGGCCCGCCCCGTCGATCCGGCGCAGCAGGTTCGTGGCCGCACGCTCACGCGCCTCGTCGTCGTCCTCGTGCGGCGTCATGCGATGGCAGGCGATCAGGTCGACCGTCGCGGCGAGCTCCCGCGACACGTTGCCGTGCAGGTCCGTCGAGGCGGAGACCAGGCAGTCCGGCCCGACCGCTGCACGCACCGTCCGGGCGAGGTCCGCCTCCGCATCCGTGTAGCCGAGCACCGCCATGGCGCCGTGGACGTCGAGCAGCACCCCGTCGAACGGTCCCTGTGCCTCCAGCGCCAGGCCGATCTCGGCGCGCACCGTCTCGTAGACGTCGGTGAGGACCGCGCCGCCCGGGAGCGCCCCGGCCCGCAGCACCCCCACCCATTCGGCCTCCCGGCGCAGCGGCGCGCCGTCCCGCAGGAACGGGTACCGCCGGACGAGCTCGTTGCCACGCAGCAGGGTGAACGCCTCCCAGCCCGAGCGGTGCGGGGAGAACGTACTGGACTCGATGGCCATACCGCAGATCGCGATCCGCGGCCGTTGGTTGGTACGGGTCACGCGCGCAGTGTAGGCGGGACGGGTTACGACTTAGTGCTTATTCCACGCTAAAGGGCCAGGTGTCGGCAGTCGAGCTGCCGGCACCTGGCCCCTTACCGGTCGCGGGGTTCGCCGCGCTGGTGTCAGTTGTCGTCCCGGTCGTCCGCGTCGTCGTCCGCGTCGTTCGGGGTGTTGTCGTTCGGGGTGTTGTCGTCCTGGTCGTCGACGTAGTTCGCGTCGTTCGGCGAGTCCGCCGACTGCGCGGAGCCCGCGGTGTCGTGCGCCGACTCGTTCGGCGAGTCCGCCGACTCCGGCGAGGGGTCGTAGTTCGCGTCACCGGGCGAGTCCGCCGACTGCGCGGAGCCCGCGGTGTCGCGTGCCGACTCGTTCGGCGAGTCCGCCGACTCGGGCGAGGGGTCAGCCGTCGTGGTGCCGGCGCCGCTGTCGGGCTGCGGTGCGCTGTCCAGGGCGACGGCCGCGGAGGACTCGGCACGAGGGGCCGGGTCGTTCAGCGCCGCTGCCGTCGTCGCGCCGGCGACGCCGATCACGGCGGCTGCTCCGACGATGGCCCAGCGCTTCTTCATGGTCGACGGGTTCATCTCTGTGACCTCCGGTCTCGCGGCGCCCGGTTCGGGTGCCTCCTGATAGATAGTCTGCGTCGCCAGGATGAGGCGACGAGGAGACCTGCATGAGACGCCTCTCATGTCCGGGAAGGCGGCCCGGCGTCAGCCCTTGAACCGGTAGCCCGCCCCGCGCACCGTCTCGATCCGGTCAGCTCCCAGCTTCTTGCGCAGGTAGCGCACGTAGACGTCGACCACGTTGGACCCCGGGTCGAAGTCGTAGCCCCAGACCCGCGACAGCAGCTGCTCACGGGACATGACCTGGCCCGGATGCTGGAGGAACACCTCGGCGAGTGCGAACTCCCGTGCCGAGAGCTCCACCTCGCGCCCCGCCACGGTGGCGGTGCGCGTGCGCAGGTCGAGCCCGACGTCGCCGTGCTCCAGCCGTTCGGACGCCGCCGCCTCCCCCGTCGTCCGCCGCAGTCGCAGCTTGATCCGGGCGAGCAGCTCGTCGAACCCGAACGGCTTGGACATGTAGTCGTCCGCCCCGCCCTCCAGGCCCGCCACCCGGTCGGAGAGCGAGTCCCGGGCGGTCAGGATCACCACCGGCAGCGTGGAGCCGACGTCACGCAGGCGCTGCAGCACCGTGAAGCCGTCGAGCACGGGCAGCCCGATGTCCAGGACCATGAGGTCGTAGCCGCCGGACATCGCGTGGGCCAGCGCCGACGCGCCGTCGGACACCACGGTGGGCTGGAACCCGTGCGCCTTGAGCCCCTTGCGCACGAACTGCGCGATGCGCTCCTCGTCCTCCGCGATCAGGATCTGGTTCAACGTGCCTCCTCCTCGATCGCCGCGCTCCTGCTCCCTGCCTGTGCGCCCGACGTGCCCGACGGCGCCGCGCCGTCGGCCGGCCAGGTCATCACGAAGCGCGCCCCGCCGCCGTCGGACCGTTCGACGACCACGTCCCCGCCGTGCCCCTGTGCGATGGCCCGCACGATGGCGAGCCCGAGGCCCGAACCGGACGCACCGCCCGTCGTGCTGCCCCGCGCGAACCTGTCGAAGATGCGGTCCGCCTCCTCTGGCGGCACGCCAGGCCCGGTGTCGCGCACCCAGAGCCGTACCTGACGGCCCGCGGGTCCGTCGAACACCTGCGTGCCGATGCCCACCTCGTCGTCCGGGCCGGTGAACTTCACCGCGTTGTCCGCGAGCTGCAGCACCGCCTGGGTGAGCCGGTGCATGTCCGCGACCACCTCGGCGTCGGCCCGGGCGTCCACCACCCAGCGGCGTGCCCCCAGCGCGCGGGCCTTGTCGTGCACGTCGTCGGTGAAACGGCCCAGGTCGACGGAGGCGGTGGACACGAAGTCGGCCCGCTCCGCCTTGGCGAGCAGGACCAGCTCCTCGACGATCTGGCCCATCCGGGACGTCTCGTCGAGCAGGAGGTCCCGCGTCTCGCGCACGTCCGCCGGGTCGTCCGGGTCGAGCACCTCCAGGTGGCCGCGCAGGACGGTCAGCGGGGTGCGGAGCTCGTGTCCGGCGTCGTCCAGGAACTGGCGCTGCGTCTCGATGGCCGTGGACAGCCGGTCGAGCATCGTGTTGAACGCGCCCGCGAGCTCGCCGAGGTCGTCCTCCGTGGCCACGGGAACCCGCTGGGACAGATCGGTCTCGGTGACCCGGGTGGCGGTGGCGCTCAGCTGCCGCAGCGGGCGCAGCAGGCGGCTGACCACCAGCCAGGCGAACAGTCCCAGCAGCACGAGCGCCACGCAGCAGACGATCGCGTAGGTGCGCATCACGGCGGTCTCGGCCTCGAGCGCGTCGTCCAGCGCGGAGGCCATGACGTAGGCGCCGACCTCCTGGCGGTCGGGCACCGTCACCGGGACGACGACGAACCACACCCGGCCGATCTCCGTGTCGATCTCGCGCTGGAGCGTGCGCTCCGACTGCGGGGTGAGGCCGTCGACGACGTCCTGGACCACCGCGCTGTCCGCGACCACCCGTCCCCTCGTCGGCGGGTTGGTCTGCTGGTGCTCGCCGTCGAGGTAGCTGACGAACATCTCGTAGTTGCCCGGGACGTTCCGCTCCATGGCGACGCTCATGAGCCGGCCCGCCCCGTGGAACTTCTCGCCCGTCTCCGGGTCCACGCCGTTTTCCGCGAGCTGCTGCAGCTCCCCGATCTCCTGGTCGAAGTCCTCGGAGATGCCCTCCATGATCTGCTGGGTCTGGATGGCGTGCGTCAGCAGGCCTGTCGCGAGCAGCCCGATGGCGGTCACTGCCACCACCGTCGTCACGACCTTGGCCCGTACCGTCGGCCGGCGCAGGCTCATGCGCGGCCCACGCCGGACGACGCGAGCCTGGAGCCGTCGAGCCACCCGGCCACGACGTCCAGGCGGCGCGACGTCGCCGCCTGCCACCCGCGCTCCTGCACGCGGTGCGGCCCGGTGGCCAGCGAGAGCAGCACCCCGGCGACACGCGCGGCGAGGTCGCTCCGGTCCGCTCCCCTGCCGCCAGGGGCCGCCACGAACCCGGAGGCGTAGTCCGCGGCGAGCTTGCGCATCCGGCCCGCCTGCGTGACCTGTGCGGGATCCTTCCCGTGCACGAGGGACAGCACGTCCAGGTGTGCGACGAGGCAGGCGAGGTCGTCGGCGCGGTGGCCGGGGCCCGCCGAGTCGACGTCGAGCAGGCCGGTGATCCGGCCGCCGGTGAGCATGATCTGGGCCTCGTAGAGGTCGCCGTGCGTGGGGTCCGCACCGGTCCCGCGCTCCGCGAGACGCGTCCGGACGGCGCCGGCCAGGTCGGCGGCCCTGCCTGCCTCCGCGGGCAGCGCCGCCCCGATGACGCCCGCGTAGTGCTCGGCCGAGTCGCTCCACGCGGGGCGGCGCGGCAGGTCGCGCACCTCCGCGGGCAGGCGGTCGAGCAGGTCGAGCACCTCGAGCGGGGACGGGATGCGCCCGCCGTCCCGCACGGCGGCGCGCATCTCGGTGCCGTGCAGCGGGGACAGGACGAGGAGCCCGTCGTCCGACCAGCCGAGGGGGCGCGGGACCGGCAGGCCGGCCCGCGACAGGAGCTCGTGCCGCCGGTGCAGGTCGGCGACCTTGCGGGGGCGGAGCACCTTGAGGAACACCCTGGACGACGCGGCCGTGGCCTCGATCACCGCGCGCCGAGTCGGGCGGTAGGCCCGGACCTTGAGCACGGGGTTCGCGCGGGCCTCCGGGCTGACGCCGAGGCCGGCCAGGAGCTCCTCGACGGCGGCCGTGTTGAAGGCGCGGGGCAGGGCGGGCAGGGCCGGGTCGCCGGGGAAGCGCCACACGGCGACCGTCGCGTCGCCGTCGGACAGCGTGACCACGCCCGGCTGGCGGCCGTCGCGGGAGCGGCCGACGCTCGCGCCGAGCGTCTCGGACCGCTCGACGCCGTCCCAGCGCACCGTCGCCCGGTAGGCGACGGTGGTCGTCGAGCCGGGGCGATGGTCCACCTGGCGCACCCGCCAGTCCACGAGCTCACCACCGGCCGTGGCCACGGCCGCATCGAGGAGCCCCGCAGCGGCGTCACCGGTCAGCAGGTCGAGGTGCGTGTTCACCCGCTCATCCTCGCAGCCGGTACCCCGCGAAGCCCTCCGATTCGGATGAGAATCCTCTAACCCGGCAGCGACGCGGATCGGTCCTCGGCCGCCGGCGGGTACGGCGTGCGGTGGCGAGGTGGTTACGGCGTGGCCGACGGGTACGGCGGGCGGTAGCCGGCGGGCCGGCGGGTACGGCGGGCGTGGCGAGGTGGTCGCAGCCGGCCAACCGCAAGCTACTGGTCCTCAGCGGCACCACCTCGACGCCGAACCGCAAGTTCCTCGTCGTCGACAGCGCCGAACCGCAGGTCACGCGTCGATTACTGCCCGGATCGACGTACAACGTTCGGTTCGGCGCCGAGGTGGACGCGTAGGTTGCGGTTCGACGCGCCTCAGACCGCCGAAGGACGCGCAGCTTGCGGTTCGACGTCGGGGCAGCCACGCAGCTTGCGGTTCGGCGCGCCTCGGACCGCCAAAGGACGCGCAGCTTGCGGTTCGACGTCGGGGCAGACGCCCAGCTTGCGGTTCGGCGCCAGCTGGACCCGGAGCCGGTCGCGGGCGATCGGCAGCACGACACCTGTCGCCCTGCCGATCGCCCGTTCCCCGGCCCTGGTTCCCCGCGGGCCCTGCCTGCATCGTCAGGCGCGGAGCTCTCGGTACTTCGTGATGAGGGCCGCCGTGGACGGGTCCTGCGCCGCAAGGGCCGCCTCGTCGCCCGCGACCGCCGGGGCGATCTCCAGCGCGAGCTTCTTGCCGAGCTCGACGCCCCACTGGTCGAACGAGTCGATGCCCCACACGACGCCCTGCACGAATGTGATGTGCTCGTACAGCGCGACGAGCTGGCCCAGCACGGACGGGGTCAGCGCGGGGGCGAGGATCGACGTCGTCGGCCGGTTGCCGCTGAACACCTTGGCCGAGACCAGGTCCTCTGCGACGCCCTCTGCGCGCACCTCGTCGGCCGTCTTGCCGAACGCGAGCGCCTTGGTCTGCGCGAAGAAGTTCGCGAGGAACAGGCCGTGCACGTCGGCGCCTGCCTCGACCGCGCCGCCGTCCCCGACGGCGTCCGCCAGCGGGTAGGCGGGGTTGGCGACGGCGATGAAGTCCGCCGGGATGGTGCGTGTGCCCTGGTGGATGAGCTGGTAGAACGCGTGCTGCCCGTTGGTACCCGGCTCGCCCCAGAAGACCTCGCCGGTGTCGGACGTGACGGGCGTGCCGTCCCAGCGCACGGACTTGCCGTTGGACTCCATGGTGAGCTGCTGCAGGTACGCCGGGAACCGGTGCAGCTGCTGCGCGTACGGGAGCACGGCGTGCGTGTGCGCGTCGCGGAAGTTCACGTACCAGACGTTGAGCAGCCCCATCAGGACGGGCACGTTGTGCTCGAGCGGCGTGGTCCGGAAGTGCTCGTCCATCGCGTGGAAGCCGCCCAGGAACTCGGCGAAGGCGTCCGGCCCGATCGCGACGGCGAGCGACGTGCCGATCGCCGAGTCGACGGAGTAGCGCCCGCCGACCCAGTCCCAGAACCCGAACGCGTTCTCGGGGTCGATCCCGAACGCCGCGACCTTGTCCAGCGCGGTGGACACGGCCACGAAGTGCTTCGCGACGGCGTCGGAGCGGCCGTCCTCGGAGTCCTCGATGGCGCCGGCCGCGACCAGCGAGCGCCACAGCCAGTCACGTGCGAGGCGCGCGTTGGTGAGGGTCTCCAGCGTGCCGAACGTCTTGGAGGCGACGATGAACAGCGTGGTCGTCGGGTCGAGGTCGGCGGTCTTCTGCGCGACGTCGGTGGGGTCGATGTTCGAGACGAACCGGACCTCCAGGCCGTCCTGGACGTAGGGCTCAAGGGCCTCGTACGCCATGACGGGGCCGAGGTCGGAGCCGCCGATGCCGATGTTCACGATCGTCCGGACGGGCTCGCCCGTGACGCCTGTCCACTCCCCGGAGCGGACCTTCTCGGCGAACGCGTACACCTTGGCCAGCTCGTCGGCCACGTCGGCGGTGACGTCCTGGCCGTCAACGGTCAGCGGCTCGTCCGACGGGCGGCGCAGTGCCGTGTGCAGCACCGCGCGGTCCTCGGTGACGTTGATGTGCTCGCCGGCGAACATCGCGTCGCGGCGTTCGGTGAGCCGCACCTCGTCCGCAAGAGCGAGGAGCGAGGCGAGCACGTCGTCCGTCACCAGGTTCTTCGACAGGTCGACGTGCAGGTCAGCGGCCTGGTGGCTCAGGCGTTCGGCGCGGTCCGGGTCCGCGGCGAACCAGCCACGCAGGTCGGGCCGGAGGTTCTTGGAGAGCTCGGTGAGCGAGCCCCAGGCGTTGGTGGTGGTGGCGTCGACAGGCCCACGGGCCGGCTCTGAGGTCATGAGACAACCGTAGTGCGGAGTGCCTCCGCCGCAGCCTCGGCGAGTGTCTGATCCGTCACCTCGTAGCCTGCGTCGTCCCCGCCGCCCGGGCCCGCGGCGTCGACCACCGTGCGCTTCGCGGAGAGGTGCACCGCGTCCACGCCGATGCGCAGCAGCGCCGGGATGTCCGACGCCGTGACGCCGCCCCCCGCCATGATCTCGATGCCCAGCTCGGCGCTGTGCTCGACCAGGGCGGCCAGCCGGTCCAGCCCCTCGCCCGCGCGGGCCGCGCCGCCGGAGGTCAGCACCCGCGCGACGCCCAGCTCGGCCAGCGTGTCGAGCGCCGCGATCGGGTCCGCGATCACGTCGAGCGCGCGGTGGAACGTCACCTCGGCGTCCTCAGCCGCGGCGACCAGGTCGCGCATCCGCCGGACGTCCACCGTGCCGGACGGCGTCAGTGCGCCCACCACCACGCCGTCGGCGCCCTGGTCGGTCGCCAGGGTGACGTCCCGCAGCATCAGGTCGATCTCGGCGGCCGAGTACACGAAGCCGCCCGGGCGGGGGCGCACCAGGACGTGCACCTCGAGGATCGGGGAGCTGTCGGACGACGGGACCACCGCAGCGGCGTCGACCACCGCCTCGACGAGCGCGGCGCTCGGCGTGATGCCGCCGGTGGCGCCGAGCGCGGAGCAGAGCTCGACGCGCCGGGCGCCGACGCCGGCAGCGATCACCGCCCCGGCCGGATCCTGGACAGCGAGCTCGAGAGCGACACGTTGGGGCACGGCGCCAGCGTAGCCGGGCCCAGGGGCGGTCTGTCGCCCGCCGTGTCCGCCACCGAGTCGGTAGGGTCCCTGGCATGGCTATCGATCCCAGTGCGATCCTCACGGGTCGCGCCCCCGGGCGTGCCCCGATCGGAGTGATCCTGGGGATCGTCTTCGCGTCGGTGTGCCTCATCGTCATCCTCGCGTTCGACGCGATCACGGGCGGCGCGTCGTTCGTCGTGGGGCTGTCGCTCGCGGTGCTGCCCGTCGCCGTCTGGCTGCCGCTCGTGCTCGCGCTGGACCGGCTGGAGCCGGAGCCCCCGAACGCCCTGATCTTCGCGTTCCTGTGGGGTGCGGGGGTCGCCGCGCTGTTCGCGAGCATCCTGAACACGCTCGGGCTGTCGCTGCTCACCGAGACCGAGCTCACCGGCGAGGAGGAGGGCTGGTACATCGTCGCGACGTTCGGTGCACCGGTGGTCGAGGAGCTGCTGAAGGGCGCGGTCCTGTTCGGCATGCTCTGGTGGCGGCGGCAGGAGCTGAACGGCCCGACCGACGGCGTCATCTACGCCGCGATGGTGGGCCTCGGCTTCGCGGCGACGGAGAACATCCAGTACTTCATCGACGCCGTCGAGGTGGACCAGCTCGGCTACGTGTTCGTGCTGCGGGCCATCGTGTCGCCGCTGCTGCACCCGCTGTGCACCGCGATGACCGGCATCGGCGTGGCGGTCGCCGCGCTGGCAGGCCCCGGGAAGCTGCGCCGGCGGGCTCCGCTGTACGGGCTCCTTGGCGCCATCGCCCTGCACAGCCTGTGGAACGGTTCCACGAAGTTCGGGATCGGCGGCCTGGCCTTCGCCTACCTGGTCGGCTTCGCGGTGCTGATCGGCCTGATCGTGATCCTGGCGCGGGACCGCCGCCGGATCGTCCAGCTCATCGGCCACTACCTGCCGCTGTACGGCCCTGTCGGCATCGTCACGCACGACGACCTGCGGATGCTGTCGACGCTGCCCGGCCGCCGGGCGGCCCGGGCCTGGGCCCGGGCCGCGGGCGGCCGCCCCGCCGAGCGCGCGATGACCGACTACCAGCAGGCCGCGACCGAGCTCGCCCTGCTGCACCAGCGCGCCGGTGCGCAGCGGGATCTCGACCCGCACGGGCTGGAGCAGCAGCGGCAGTACCTGGTGTGGGTCATGCAGCAGGCCCGGGCCGCATTCCTGGCCCGCCAGCCCCGCCCCCCAGCACCCACGTGGGGTACCACGGGCTTCGGCCCCCCGGGCCGCCTCTGACCCTCACCGGGTGGGGAGCAGGTCCACGATCAGGGCGCGGAGCAAGGTTGTGCGGTCGGGGATCCGGTCCGTCAGGACGTGCTCGTCGTCGGCGTGCGCGCCGCCGCCCACCGCGCCGAGGCCGTCCAGCGTCGGCGTGCCGACGCCGGCGGTGAAGTTGCCGTCCGACGCCCCGCCGACGGCCACGCCGGTCAGCGGCGGCAGTCCGGCCTCCGCGGCGATCCGCGACGCACGGGCGAAGAGCGCGGCCGACAGCGCACCCTCCAGCGGCGGCCGGTTGATGCCGCCCTCGATCTCGAGCGCGGCGTCGGGCAGCACCGGAGTCAGGGCGCGGACCGCCGAGTCGACCCGCTGCTGCTCGGTGACCGTCCGGGCGCGGACGTCCACCGCGAACGATGCCTCGGCCGGGACCGTGTTACCGGTGGTGCCGGAGGTGGCGACCGTGGGCGTCACAGTGGTGCCGAGCGCCGGGTCACCGAGCGCGGCGACCGCCAGCACCTGGTGCGCCAGCTCGACCGATGCGTTGACGCCCTTCTCGGGTTCCAGGCCCGCGTGCGCGGCCCTGCCCTTCACCAGCACGCGGTAGATGGAGGTGCCCTTGCGCTCGAGCTTGAGCGCGCCGCCGTCGGCCGAGGCCTCCAGCACGAGGGCGGCGTCCGCCCCGCGGGCCTCGTCCTCGATGAGCGTCCGGGACGACGGCGAGCCGATCTCCTCGTCGCCGGTCACCAGGAGGGTGACCCCGGTCCGGTCGTCGAGGGACGCCAGCACGTGCAGCGCCATGGCCAGGCCGGTCTTCATGTCGAAGCTGCCGGGGCCGCGCAGCACACCGTCGGAGATCCCGAACGGGTGCGTCCGCAGGGTGCCGATCGGCCACACCGTGTCGTGGTGCGCCAGCACCAGCACGCGCGTGGGGCCGCCGAGCCGCCACCGCAGGTGGATGCCGAGCCGCTCGGGCTCGACACCCAGCCGCTCGGTCCCCAGTCGGGCAACCAGATCGGCGGACCGGGCCAGCGCGTCCGGGTCCGACGACGGGGACTCGCACTCGACCAGCGTCCGGAGGTCGGCGATCAGGGTGGCGGGAGCGGGAGAAGTCATGCCCGCACGGTAGCCGCCGCTCGGGTCAGAGCGAGAGCAGGCGCAGCACGAGAGCCGCCCCCGAGAGCAGCATCAGGGCGCCCGTCGGGCCGACCCCCGGCCAGTCCTTCGCGCGGAGGTGCGTGATGACCGCGCCCAGGAAGTACAGGACGAAGCACCCGGTGGCAGCGATGCCGATCGGTGCCCACCAGATCCCGACGGCGGTGCCGACGGCGCCGGCGACGAGCAGGGTGCCGAGCACCGGGACGAGCTTCTCGGGCACACCGAGCTTGGTGGTGAGCGGCTCGACCACCTGCGGGTTGCCCGTCAGCTTGCCGTAGCCGCTGAACGCGGTGACCAGGGCGAGCAGGGCAGAGACGACGACAGACGCAACGAACACGGGTCCTCCGAGGACGATGACCGGGCGCACCCGGCGAGAGCAGGCGCCCATCCGGACGCCTCACGCATCGTCCGGCACTCACCGAGGCTTGCCAAGGAGCGGGTTAGCAACTCACTATGAGTAAGTGACTTCCGAAGCGACCGCCCTTGCCGCACCGAACATGGCCAACGAGGAGACGTGCGTCGTCTTCCAGCGCACCCTCGAGCTCGCCGGCAGGCGCTGGTCAGGGGCCATCCTCTACGCGGGTGTCGCGGGGGCGCGGCGCTTCGTCGAGTACCGCCGGTACGTCCGCGGCATCTCGGACCGGCTCCTGACCCAGCGTCTGCGCGAGCTGGAGCGGCAGGGGTTCATCGCACGCGAGGTCGTGCCGACGATGCCCGTACAGATCCGCTACGAGCCGACCCCCGCGGGGGCAGAGCTGGTGGGCGCCCTGCTCCCCCTCGGTGAGTGGGGACGCAAGCACTACGACGTGGTGGAGGCGAGCTCGGAGGTCTGACGCCGGCACGGCGCGGGCCGGGCGCCACGACGAGGTGGCGCCCGGCCCGGGCGGCGTCAGGCTGGAGTGCCGATCAGCTCAGGAGTGCGAGACGCCGAGGTGGAAGCTGCCCCTCCCCACACCGGACAGCGTCTTCGAGTTCACGGCGACATAGCGCTCCAGGTAGGGCGCCTCCTCCCCCTGGGTGGCGACATCGCCGGCCGGGTCCTGCAGGTCGAGCGAGAGCCGCGCACCGCTCACCCGCACGGTGTTGCCGGACGGTTCGGGCACCCAGTTCCAGGAGTTGTAGTTGATCGTCCCGATCTGCACGCCGAGCTGGTGCCCTTCCGCGAGGGTCCAGTCGGTCGACTTCAGGTCGAACGACAGCCGCCCCCGGCGCTCGATCAGCGCCGCGTTCTCGTCGAACATGGTCGCCCTTCCGTCGGGCGCGACGTCCCACAGCCGCACCATCACCTCCCCGACCGCACTCGCGTTCAGCGTGATCGACGGCGTGCCGGTGATCCGCACCGCCGACTCGACGGGCGCCGACCACGTCCAGTAGGACGACTTGACGGCCTCCGCGGCGCGGCTCGCCGGCGCGAGCGAGGGGGCGAGCGATGGCACGAGAGTCGGCGCGTTCTCCATGTCCCATCCGTCGACCTGGTCCGCCGTCGGCCCCGCCTGCCCCGCCGACCGAGCAGGCCGTGGCCCGCCGTCGTCCACGTAGGAGCCCTTGCTCAGCCGCACCTGGGTCGAGTGGTCGGCCTCGGGCCACGTGTCCTGCGCACGCCAGGCACCGGTGCTGTCCTGGATCGCGTACGCCGGGTCCTCGACGCCCGGCTCGACGCCCTTGAGGAACTCGTCGTAGAACCGCATGACCTCGTCGAAGAAGCCCTCGCGCCCCATGGCGAGGCGCCCGTCGGAGACGTCGTTTCCTCGCACGTGGTCCCACGGGCCGAGCCAGCCGCGCTCGACGCCCGTGTGGTTGTCGAGGAAGAGCTCCATGTCCTCCGGCTTGGTGTTCGGCTCGATGAAGCCCTGCGTCACGAACAGCGGTGTGTCAGTGCCCGCGGCGTCCTCGGCGAGGTTGCGGGCGTCCCAGTACTCCGACTCGACGTCCGGCTCGTTCGGGTCCGACAGGTTGTTCGCCAGGCACTCCGGGTGCCGTTCCTCGTAGCGGGCGTTCTTCGCGTACCGCTTGCTGTCGCCCTTCATGGGCTTCATGGTGGCGATGGAGTTGTACGCCTCGGGGGTGCCCGTCAGGTTGGGCCGGGCGACCTTGTTGCTCCACAGGTAGTTGTACATGTTCCACAGCGGCTCCTGGGCCACCACCGCCTTGAGCGGCTCGAGGTCCAGGTTGTTGCCGACCAGCCCGGTGACGGCGTCGTACGACTTGCCGTACATGCCGACGTCGCCCGTGGACCACCGCCGGTTCGCCGACCACTCGATCGCCGCGGCGATGTCCGCCTGCTCCCCCGGACCCACCCAGTCGAGGCAGCCGGTGCTGCCGCCGTAGCCGCGGATGTCCACCATGACGAAGGTGTACTCGTTCGCCATGAGGTCGGCGCCGTCGACGAAGTCCCGGAACCGCGCGGACGGACCCACCACGTCCCAGCCCTCGCTCCCGGTCTGCCCGGCGTGCGCGAAGTACGGCCCGATCGACAGGATGACCGGCGTCCGCACGTTCGGGCCCAGGTGGGCGGGCCGCAGGATGTCGGCGTGCAGGTCGGCGCCGTCCGCCGACGGGAAGTACGCCTGGGTCCAGGCCGCACCCTCGGGCACGCGCTCGTTCTCGTCGTGGGTGACAGGGTCGCCCGCCGCGGCCGTCGTGCCGGCGACGGCCGGGCCCGCGACCGCGGCGGGCACGCCGCTCCCGGCAAGCATGAGCGTGGCCGCTGCGGCGACCGCGGGCGCGGTCCTGCTGAGTCTCGTGCGAAGTCTCATCGAGGCGTCCTCCCTGGGCCCAGGTCCGAATACCTGGGTTCATCTGAGAGGTTAGAGAACATTCACCCGCAACGCCCCGAATTCAGGCGAGAGCTGATCCCGACGTCACGCCTCGCCTGACAGTGCGTAGGCCCAGCGCGATGACTGCGCCCACCGCCACGTGCATGCTCACCAGGATCGCGACCGCCCCGGGCGTGGTTCCGGCGAGCGCACCCACCATGGACGCCAGCAGGACGACGCCGCACAGCACGAACCACACGGCCTCGCCGCCACCGCGCACCAGGCGCCCGATCAGCACTCGCACGCCCCAGCCGGCAAGGCCGGCCGCGAGCGCGGCGACCGCCGCCGCCACCACCGAGACGGCCTGCACGTCCGTGCCGAGCCGCGCCTCGAGGTTCACGCCGGACGCCGCTCCGATCAGCCACACCGCCACAGCGACCACCGCCGCGGCGAGCGGCACCGCCCAGGCGGGCCACGAGCTGCTGGTTGCTGAGTTCTCGGTCATGAGATTCCTCCGCTTCACGGCACGTCCGTCGTGCCTGGGCGCAGCCTCTCGAAGTCCGGGCACGGCGGCATCAGCCTGTGGTACCGCGTCGTATGGCCCACAGGCGGGTGCACCTCGCCGGTGACCCGGGTAGGACGTGACCGGGGTAGGACGGCGGAACGGCTCAGGCGCGCAGGCCCAGGAACTCCGCCACGCGGTCCGACGCCGGTGCGGCCCGCAGCTCCCCCGGGGCGGCAACCTGCAGCAGCAGGCCCCGGTCCATCACGCCGATCCGGTCGGCGACGGCAGCCGCCTCGGCGTGGTCGTGCGTGACGAACACCGCCGTCGTTCCGGTCTCGACGAGCGCCGCCCGCACCTCGCCCGCGAGCCGCTCCCTGAGCTGCCGGTCGAGCGCGGAGAGCGGCTCGTCCAGCAGGAGCAGGCGGGGCCGCGGGGCCAGCGCCCGCGCGAGGGCCACCCGCTGCTGCTCGCCACCGGACAGCGTGGGCACTGCCCGCTGCTCGTAGCCGGCGAGCCCCACGAGGTCGAGCAGTGTGGACACCCGCTCGTCCCGCTCCGCCCGGGTCAGGCCCTGGGTCTCCAGCCCGTAGGCGACGTTCCGCCGTACGTCCCGGTGCGGGAAGAGCTGGCCCTCCTGGAACATGAGCCCGAACCGGCGCTTGTGGACCGGCACCCCGGCGAGGTCCTCGCCGTCGTACCGGACGCTGCCGCCGGCCAGCGGCTCCAGCCCGGCCACGGCGCGCAGCAGCGACGACTTGCCGCACCCGCTCGGGCCGAGCAGCGCGACCACCTCGCCGGGCGCGACGATCAGCGACACCCCGTCCACCGCGGTCACCCCGGCCGGGCCCCGACCGCGGGTCGAGCCTGTCGAGACCCCGTACCGCACGGTGACGTCCCGGATCTCCAGCCCAGCCATCAGAACTCCCCTCCGGCGCGCTCGTCACGCAACCGCTCGGCCACCATCATCACGGTCGCGGTGAGCACGGCGAGCACCACCGACGCCGCGAGCGCCATCCCGTAGTTCTCGGCGCCGGGCCGCCCGATGAGGCGGTAGATCACGACGGGCAGGGTGGCGCCGTCGGGCCGGGCGAGGAACGACGTCGCGCCGAACTCGCCGAGCGACACCGCGAAGGCGAACCCGGTGGCCAGGCCGACCGAGCGCAGGGCGATCGGCAGGTCAACGGTCCGCAGGACGCGGCCGGGGCCGGAACCGAGCACCGCCGCCACCTCACGCAACCGGGGGTCGATGGCACGGAGCACCGGCAGCACGGTGCGCACGACGAGCGGCACGGCGACGACGGCCTGCGCCACGGGGACGAGCAGCCCGGAGGTCCGCAGGTCCACGCCGAGCACCGGCTGGTCCATGGTGATGAGGAAGCCGAATCCGACGGTCACGGCGGACACCCCGAGCGGGAGCATGAACAGCCCGTCCAGCGCCCCGACGGCGCGGCGTGCGCCGACCGACCGTGGCCGCCGGGACACCACGAGCGCCGCCAGCCCGCCGACCACCAGGGAGATCACCGTCGCGGCCAGCGCGGTCCGCAGCGAGGTCGCTGTGGCCTCCCACACGGTCACGACCAGCGCGTTGCGCTCGCCGGTGGTCCCGAGTGCCACATAGTTCCCGGGCCCCCAGGAGCCGTCGGGCTCGCGAAAGCTGCGGGTCACCAGGCCGGCCAGCGGCAGCACCATGAGCCCGCCGACGATCGCCGCTCCCACCAGCGCCATCGTCAGGTCCTTGGGCGACCGCCAGGACAGCCGCCTGGCGGAGCCGTGCGCGGACACGAGGCGCAGCGCCGCCTCGCGGCGCCGGCGGGCCCGGGCGGAGACCGCAAGGGCGCCCGAGATGACCACGAGCTGCAGGATCGAGAGCACCGACGCCGTCCGCAGGTCCAGGAACTGGGTGGTGCGCGTCCAGATCTCGGTCTCGATGGTGCCGTACCGCACGCCGCCGAGGACCAGCACGACGCCGAACGCGGTGGCGCAGAACAGGAACACCACCGAGGCCGCGGACGCGACAGCGGGTGCCAGCGAGGGAAGCGTCACCGTGCGGAAGACCCGCACGGGCCCCGCCCCGAGCGACGCGGCGGCCTGCTCGGTCCGGGGGTCGAGCCGTTCCCACAGCCCGCCGACGGTCCGCACGACCACCGACACGTTGAAGAAGACGAGGGCGACGACTATCCCGGCCAGCGACTCCTCCAGGCCGAGGAAGCCGAGCGCGCCGCCGGGCGCGAACAGGGTGCGGAACGCGACGCCGACGACGACGGCGGGCAGCACGAACGGCACCGTCACGAGCCCGCGCACCAGGACCCGGCCCGGGAACGACCGGCGGTAGAGCAGGTACGCGAGCGGCAGGCCGAGCAGCACCGAGAAGGCGGTGCCGAGCACTGCCTGGGTGAGCGTGAGCCACACGAGCCGCCACGTGCGCGGGCTGGACAGCACCTCGGCGAACCCGGTGAGGTCGAGCGCGCCGTCGGGCACGAATCCGCGGACCACCAGCGCGGCCACGGGCCAGGCGAAGAAGACGGCGAGGAACCCGAGGGGGACGGCGACCGCCGTCCCCCAGAGCAGCGGCGCGGGCCGCAGGCCCGGTCGACTCAGCCCACTACGGTCTCTGTCCACCGCTCTATCCACTCGTCGCGATGCTCGCTCACCTCGGCGGGATCCACCTCGAACGGCGCCTCGGCCTGGGGTGCGAACTTCTCCCAGTCGGCGGGCAGCTCGGTAGCCGGGTCGGCCGGGTACATGTACATCGACTCGGGCAGCGCGGCCTGGGCGTCCTCGCCGAGCAGGAAGTCGACGAACGCCTGAGCGCCCTCCGGGTTGTCCGACCCGGCAAGCACTCCCGCGTACTCGACCTGCCGGAAGCACGTGTCGAGCAGCGCGCTGGTGGTCGACTCCGAGCCGTCCTCGCTGACGGTGAAGGCCGGCGACGTCGCGTACGACAGGACGAGCGGGCGCTCGCCGCCCTCGCCGGCGCCCGAGAAGTCCACGTAGTAGGCGTCCTCCCACGAGTCGGCGACCTTGACGCCGTTGTCGACCAGGGACGACCAGTAGTCCTCGAACCCGTCCTCGCCGAACGCCCCGACGGTCGCCAGCAGGAAGGCGAGCCCGGGAGACGACGTCGCGGGGTTGCTCACCACGAGCAGGTCCCGGTACTGCGGGTCGGCCAGGTCCTCGAGCGTCCTCGGCACCTCCAGGTCCGACTTCTCGAACCAGGCCGCGTCCGCGTTCACGCAGACGTCGCCCTGGTCGACCGGGGTGAGCGCGCCGCCCAGCTGCTCGACGCCGTCGGGCAGGTCCGCCGGGGTGTACTCCTCGACCACCCCCGCCTCGAGCGCGCGGGAGGCGAAGGTGTTGTCGATGCCGAAGACGGCGTCGCCGAGCGGTGCGTCCTTGGTCAGCACCAGCTGGTTCACCAGGGTCCCGGCGTCGCCCGCCGCGCTGACCTCGACTGTCAGACCGGACTCCTCCTCGAACCGCTCGACCACCTTCTCGTCGAGCGCCCAGGAGTCGTGGGTCACGAGGGTCACGGTGCCGGACGCCGCCGGGTCGCCCCCGTCGGAGCCACCGGTCCCGGAACCGCCGCACCCGGCGAGCAGGAGTGCCACGGAGAGCGCTCCGGCGGCCGGAACAGCGTGGATGGTGCCCGCGTGAGCACCGGAAAGACGCAACATCGTGCCTCGACTTCCTCCGCCGGTCTGACCCGGATCAGGTTCAAGGGTCTGCGGTGTTCCGCACTCTCAGCGCCGTGTGGCGCTCCCCTGTCGTGTCCGGCCAGCCTACTGGCTGGTCGGACGCTACGGTGTAGAGATGGCCAAGATCGAGACGGAACAGACACTCGCCGAGAAGGTCGGCACTCTTGCCCTGACGCTCGCAGCCGGCTGGGTCGCGCAGAAGGCGGTCAGCATGATCTGGAAGGGCGTGACCGGCAACGACGCGCCCAGCAAGGCGGACGACCCGGAGCTGGACCTGGTGCAGGCCACCGTGTTCGCGGCGGTCGCAGCGGGCACCGCGGTGTTCGCGAAGCGTATGGCGGCGAAGGGCGCGTCGACGGCGGCGCTGCGGCTCGCCGCCCGCCGCGCCGCGCGCTGACCCACCGGATGCCCGGCCAGGATCACCGGGCCGGGCATCCGATCACAGGGTCAGGCGGACTTGCCCGCCGACGCCTTGCGCGGCCGCCGGGTGAGCAGGGGGTCGTGCCCGCGTGGCCGCCCCACCGGCTCGACGCCGTCCAGTGCGCGTGTGAGGGCTTCCTGCGTGATGCCCTTCCGCTCGCGATCCGCCCCCTCGCGATCGGTCCCCAGCCTGGCCATCACCTGGTCTGCGGCCAGGCGCAGCGGGATGTCCACCCGCCCGGCGGCTTCGTGCAGCAGGTGACCCGCGGTCTCCTCGCTCACCCCACGTACCGCCATGATGACGCCCTTGGCCTGCTCGATCACCGCCTGGCTGACGAAGGCCCTGGTCACGACCGCCTCGGACTTACGCGCCAGCGCCTCCTTCTGGACCGGCGTGACGTCGATGACGTAGCCGACCAGCTCCGGCGACCGGCCGGGGCCGCTGCGTCGGCCTTGGCCGATGACGACCACCGAGCGTGTGCGGCCCCTGCGGTCCACGATCCGGTGCGCGCACGCGAACGGGCGGCCCGTCCGCAGGGCCTCGGCTGCGGCCCGCACCACACGGGCGCGATCGTCGGGGTGCTTGCGGGACCGGAGCGCCTCGAGGCCCGGCTGAACCTCGTGCCGTCTCCACCCGTGCATCGTGTACACCTCGTCGGACCACCACCAGGTGCCAGACATGATGTCGACGCGGTAGCTGCCGACAAGAAGGTTGGTCCCCAGACCAAGAGCATGCGCCAGGTCACCCACCGAGAAGCTCGGTGACTGCTCAGCCGTGTCGCCGCCGGCGCCGTCCACGATGCTGAGCCTGGGCTGCAGGGAAGGGGGCATCTTGAACCTCCCGGATCCGAAGCGGACCAGGAGCCGCTTCATGACTCCGCCACCTCGATTCTAGAAGCGAGGCACTGCGAGTGCCAGGCCCTCGTGCCAGCCTGGTACGGGCCGGCCCGAGGGTCGGCACAGGGACGACCAGCACTGATCGAGCAGCACGGATCGACCAGCGGAGGTGCATCGTGAGCGAGACCCCCTACGACGCGACGACGGACCTGGAAGCCACCGGCAGCGGTTCACCGGGGGTCATGGCCCCCGGCCCGCTCCGCACCGATGTCGTGGTGGTCGGCGCCGGCCTCACCGGTGTCGTCACCGCCCAGCTGCTCGCCGACGGCGGCGCCTCCGTCGTGGTGCTCGATGCCCGCGGCGCACGAGCGACCACCACCGCCCGCTCGACGGGCAAGCTCTCGGTGCTGCAGGGCACCCGGCTCGCCCGGATCGCCCGGCACGGCGACGAGGTGGTGCGCGACTACCTCACGGCCAACTTCGCCGGTTTGGGGTGGCTGCGCCGCACCCTCGAGGACCTCGGCGTCCCCGTCGAGAACCGGGACGACCTGACGGTGGCGGCGACCCCCGACCAGGTGGCCGACGTCGACGCGGTACTCGCGACCTGCGCCCGCCAGGGACTCACCGCACAGTGGGAGGAGGACCCGCCGTACCCCGCGCGGTCCTACGGCGCGGTACGCCTGCCGGGCCAGGCACAGGTGGACCCGCTACGGATGCTCTCGGCACTGCGCGCCCGCCTGCGCGCCCGCGGCGTGCCGGTGCACGACGGCGTCCGGGTCCACCAGGTGCGCCGGCGCAGGTCCGGTGTCGCGCTGCGCACCAGCCGCGGCGCCATCCTCGCCGACCGGGTGGTGCTGGCCACCGGCACACCGCCCGGGCGGCTGGGCGGGCTGTTCCTCCGGCTGGAGGCGGGGCGCAGCCTGCTCACCACCTGGGAGATCACCGACCCGGCCGCGCTGCCGCCCGGGTTCGGGGAAACCATGTCGATCACCGCCGGGTCACCCGTGCGATCGCTCCGCACGGCCGGCGGGCTGCTCATGGTGGGCGGCGAGGGCTACACCGTCGGCAGGGAGCGGGACCCGGCCCGGCGGCTGGCCGCGCTGGAGGAGTGGACCCGGGTCCACCTCCCCGTGGACCAGCCACGGCACACGTGGGCGGCCCAGGACTACACCAGCGACACCGGCCTGCCGCTGGTCGGGCCGGTGGTGCCAGGGGACGACCGCGTGCTCGTGGCCACCGGCTACGCCAAGTGGGGGCTCACCAACGGTGCGGCGGCCGGGCTGGCGCTCGCCGGCCGCATCCTCGGCGACCCCGTCGAGTGGGGACGGACCTTCGAGCCGTGGGCCCGTAGGCCCACGCCGAGAGCGAGCACCGCCGCCACCTTCGCCGTGCAGACCACGGGCTGGGCCCGCGCCGCGACCCGTCCCACCGGACAGCGGCCGGGTGCCCCGTGCGTGTCCCGGGTCTGCCCGCACGCGGGCGCCGTCGTGCGCTGGAACGAGCAGGAGCAGTCCTGGGACTGCCCCGCGCACGGCTCGCGGTTCGAGCCCGACGGCACGCTGATCGAAGGTCCCGCCACCGAGGACCTGTCGCGGCGCTGAACCGCGCAGAAACCGCCGACCTGCGCGGATGCGGGCGGCTGCGGGACCCCGGTTCCGTCGAGAAGCGGTTCAAGATGCGAGTGCTTCTAGGCGCCTCGAACGTAGGAGAACCGGAAGAAGCCCGGTGACGACCATCCGTGGAGGTCACTGTGCGAGTCCTCGGTGTCAACGCCCTCTTCCATGACCCGTCGGCGGCGCTCGTCGTCGACGGTCACGTCCTCGCAGCAGCCGAGGAGGAACGGTTCAGCCGACGCAAGCACGGCAAGCGACCTGTCCCGTTCGCGGCCTGGGAGCTGCCGGAGCAGGCGATGCGGTGGTGCCTCGACGTCGGTGGCCTGCGGCCGGAGGACCTGGATGCCGTCGCCTACTCGTTCGACCCTGCCCTCGCCAAACCGTCCAACGAGATGGGCCTGCCCGACCCGTGGGACTGGCTGCGGCAGCGGTACGCCGAACGAGCGCCGCAGTTCATCGCCACCGCGCTGCCCGGGCTCAACCCCGCCGCCGTGCGCTTCGTGCCGCACGAGGTGTCGCACGCCGCTTCGGGGGCCCTCGCATCCCCGTTCCGCACCTGCAGCGTCATGTCGCTGGACGGTCGCGGCGAACGCTCCTCCTACCTCGCGGGCCGGTACGCCGACGGACAGCTCGAGGTGCTCGCGAGCCAGGAGCTGCCGCACTCCCTCGGCCTCGTCTACGAGTCCCTCACCGAGCACCTCGGCTTCCTGCGGTCCAGCGACGAGTACAAGGTGATGGCGCTCGCGTCGTACGGCCGGCCGCGGTTCCTGCCCGAGCTGCGGGAGCTGCTCCGGACCACGCCCGACGGCGGGTTCGTGGCCGAGGCTCCCGACTGGTCACGATGGGCGGCGCCGGCCACGCCGGGCACCATCCAGGAACCCAGCGGCGCGGGCGGCCTGCCGCCCGACCAGGCGGACCTCGCGGCGTCGGTCCAGGCGCGGCTGGAGGAGCTGCTCGTCGAGCTCGCCACGGCCCTGCAGGAGCGGACCGGCGACACCGCGCTGACGCTGGCGGGCGGCACCGCCCTGAACTGCGTGGCCAACTCGCGGCTGTGGCGCGAGACCCCCTTCGAGCACGTGTGGGTCCAGCCCGCGGCAGGTGACTCGGGCACGGCCCTCGGCGCGGCCCTGCAGCTGACGGCGGAGGCCGGCGTCCCGATGGTGCCCATGACGTCGGTGGCACTCGGCCGCGGCTGGTCCGACGACGAGCTGGCCGACGCGCTGCGCACGGCGCGCGTGCCGTTCACGACCCCCGCGGACCTGCCGGAGCAGGTCGCCGGCGTGCTCGCCGACGACGGGATGGTGGCCTGGTTCGACGGCCGCTCCGAGTTCGGGCCGCGTGCCCTCGGCCAGCGCTCGCTGCTGGCGCACCCGGGTACGCGGGCCAACACCGAACGGCTCAACATCGTCAAGGGACGCGAGCAGTTCCGGCCGGTCGCACCGATGGTGCTCCTGGAGGACGCCGCAGACATCTTCTCCGGCGGCCCGATCCCCAGCCCCTACATGCTGTTCGTCCACGACGTCGCCCCCGCCTGGCGCGACCGCATCCCGGCGACCGTCCACGTGGACGGCACCGCCCGGATCCAGACGGTGGACGACTCGCAGCCGCGCCTCCAGTCGATGCTCCGCGCGTTCCGGGCGCGGACCGGGCTGCCCGTGGTGGTGAACACCAGCCTCAACACCGCCGGCCGCCCGATGGTGGACAGCCCACGGGACGCGCTGGAGCTCTTCGGCTCCGCGCCCGTCGACGTCCTGGTGCTCGGCCCCCACCTCGTCCGGCGCGCTGACCTGTTCACCGGCGGCCGGCCGTCCGGGGGTGCCGCGTGACACCTTCGTACTCGATAGTCGTCCCGACGATCGGCCGCCCGCAGCTGGCCGCGCTGCTCGATTCGGTGCGCGTCGCCTGCGCCGGCGGGCCACCGCCGCTCGACGTGGTGGTCGTCGACGACCGGCCGTTCCCGGCCGAGGGCGCGAACCCGCCCCTCGACCTCGGGCCCGACCCGGTCTCCGGCGTGCGCGTGCTCCGCACCGGCGGTCGCGGCCCGGCCGCCGCCCGCAACACGGGCTGGCGCAGCGGCCGCACGGAGTGGGTCGCCTTCCTGGACGACGACGTGGTGGTCCCGGAGCGCTGGGCGGCGACCCTGGAGCAGGATCTCGCGACCGCCGCTCCCGACGTCGCGGGCGTGCAGGGCCGGATAGTGGTGCCGCTCCCGGGCCACCGGCCCCCGACCGACCTCGAACGCAACACCGCCGGGTTGGAGACGGCTGCCTGGGCGACCGCCGACATGGCCTACCGCCGGGCCGCCCTGGAGGCGGTGAGCGGCTTCGACGAGCGCTTCCCGCGCGCATACCGCGAGGACGCCGACCTCGCCCTGCGGGTCCGCGAGGCAGGCTGGGACCTCGTCCGGGGCGTCCGGTTCGTCGAGCACCCCGTCCGGCCCGCCGAGGGCCTGACGAGCGTGCGGGCCCAGGCCGGCAACGCCGACGACGCACTGCTGCGCACGCTGCACGGCCGCGACTGGCGCCGGCGTACCGGGGCCGGGCAAGGGCGCCTGCCGTGGCACGCGGCGACGGTGGCGGCGGGGCTGACGCTGCTCGGCGGCTGCGTGGCCGCCGCCCTCCCCGGCACCCGCGACCCGCGCGCGGCGCGGACCACCGCGGCCCTCGCCGGTTCGGCCTGGGCGGCGCTCACCGCGAGGTTCGCCGCGCAGCGGCTCCGGCCCGGGCCGCGGCCCGGCGACGACGGCTTCGGCCAGGAGCTGCGCCGCATGGTCCTGACGAGTGCGCTGATCCCGTTCGCCGCCGTCGCACACCGCGTGCGCGGGGCGTGGCGGTGGCGGCGCGGGCTCGACGGGCGCGTGCCGGCCTGGCCACCGCCCGTCCGTGCGGTGCTGTTCGACAGGGACGGCACGCTCGTCCGCGACGTGCCCTACAACGGTGACCCCGACGCCGTCGAACCGATGCCCGGCGCGCGGCGCGTGCTGGACGGGCT
Organism: Promicromonospora sp. NPDC050249; assembly: GCF_040656015.1. NCBI lineage: Bacteria > Bacillati > Actinomycetota > Actinomycetes > Micrococcales > Promicromonosporaceae > Promicromonospora > Promicromonospora sp. NPDC050249. Next base: position 39,521 of record NZ_JBFAKY010000034.1, read on the forward strand.
ACGGGCCGGCGGCATGCGGGTCGGCGTGGTGTCCAACCAGTCGGCGATCGGGCGGGGGCTGCTCACGAGCGCGCAGGTGGATGCAGTGGACGAGCGGGTCCGCCGGCTGCTGGGCCCGTTCGACACGTGGCAGCGCTGCCCGCACCGGCCGGAGGAGGACTGCACGTGCCGCAAGCCCGAGCCGGGCCTCGTGCTCCGCGGGGCCGCGGCGGTCGGTGTACTCCCGGCGGAGTGCGTGGTGGTCGGGGACATCGGCTCGGACGTGGGCGCCGCCGTGGCTGCCGGTGCACGCGGCGTCCTCGTGCCGACCGAGGTGACCAGGCGCGAGGAGCTGTCCGCTGCTCCCGTCGTTGCCGCGACTCTCGACGAGGTGGTGATGTTGTTATGACCTCCGTGGAACGCCCTGTCCGGGTGCTCGCGATCCGGCTCGACAGCGACGGGGACGTGCTCCTGACCGGCCCCGCCGTGCGCGCGCTGGCCGCTACCTACGACCAGGTGGACCTCCTGGTCTCCAGCTCCGGGCGGCAGGCCGCCGAGCTGCTGCCCGGCGTCACCGAGATATTGCGGTTCGACGCACCGTGGTCCGGCGCGGAGCCGCCCCCGGTCTCGGCCGAGGCGGTGCTCGATCTCGTGGCCGGTCTCGTCGCGCGCCGCTACCAGCTCGCGGTGATCTTCACGTCGTTCCACCAGTCGCCGCTCCCGATGGCCCTGCTGGCCCGCCTCGCCGGCGTACCCCGGATCGTCGCGGTGAGCGAGGACTACCCGGGCTCTCTGCTCGACGTACGGCACAAGCGCCCGCCGGGGCTGCACGAGGTGGAGGCGGCCCTCGACCTCGCGGAACAGGCCGGAGCCGTGCTGCCGGTGGAGGACGACGGGCTGCTCGCCGTCCGCCGTCCGCTCCCCGCCGTGCCGCCTCCGGCCGAGCGCGCTCTCGGTGCCGGGGGCGCCTGGCAACCGCGGTCGGTGGTCCTGCACCCTGGAGCGTCGGTACCCGCCCGGGCGCCGCTGCCGGAGGACGCCCGGGCCATCGCCGAACGCCTCGCGCACGACGGCTGGGAGGTGCTCGTGACGGGCGCCGAGGCGGAGCGGGACCTCACCGCGTACGTGGCCGGCGACCACGCGACCGACCTGGGCGGGCGGACCAGCCTGGCCGAGCTCGCCGCCGTCCTGGAGTCGGCGGCGTGCGCGGTCGTCGGGAACACCGGCCCGGCGCACCTGGCGGCAGCCGTCGGTACGCCGGTGGTCAGCCTGTTCGCACCGGTGGTCCCCGCCGACCGGTGGGCGCCGTACGGGGTCCCCCGGCTGCTCCTCGGGGACCAGGGTGCCGCGTGCCGCGGCACGCGGGCCCGCGCGTGCCCCGTGGCGGGCCATCTGTGCCTCACGTCGGTCACGCCGGAGCAGGTGTCCGACGCCGTCGCGCGCCTCACGTACCCGCCGCCCCGCGCGCGGGCGGCCGCCGGCGGGAGCCGCGCGGAGGGGTGGCCCTCATGAGGATCCTGCTGTGGCACGTGCACGGGTCGTGGACCACCGCCTTCGTCCAGGGCGAGCACGAGTACCTGGTGCCGGTGCTGCCCGGCCGGCCCGCCGACGGACGCGGACGCGCGCGGACGTGGGACTGGCCGGCCTCGGTACGCGAGCTGGACCCCGCCGCGCTGCGCCGGGCCTTCGACGAGGACGGCGTGGACGCCGTGGTGCTCCAGCGGCCGCACGAGGCCCGCCTCCTGCGGGAGTGGACCGGACGCCGGGCCGGGCGGGACGTGCCCACCGTGTACCTGGAGCACGACGCCCCCGGTGGGCCCGCCGCCGCCACGCGGCACCCCCTGGCCGACGTCGACGTCGCGGCCGGCGGGCTCGTCCCGATAGTGCACGTGACCCGGTTCAACGCCCTCATGTGGGACACCGGCCCGGCACGCACCGCCGTGATCGAGCACGGCATCCCCGACCCGGGCCACCGGTACACCGGTGAGCGCGAGACCGTCGCGGCGGTCGTGAACGAGCCGGTGCGCCGGTGGCGGGCCGCGGGCACGGACGTGCTGCTGGAGGTCGCCCGCCAGGTCCCTGCCGAGGTGTACGGGATGGGCACGTCGCTCCTGGCGGAGCACCTCTCACCCCTCGGCCCGACGGCCGCTGGAGCCGCCGACCGCCTGTACGACCTGCCGCAGGCGGAGCTGCACGACCGGCTCGCAGGGGCACGCGCCTACCTGCACCCGTACCGGTGGACGAGCCTCGGGCTCGCCCTGCTGGAGGCCATGGCCCTCGGCCTGCCCGTGCTCGCCCTGCCAGTCACCGCGGCGTACGCGGCGGTCCCGCCCGAGGCCGGCGTGCTCAGCGCGGACCCGGACGAGCTCGCGGCAGTCGCCCGGCGCTGGCTCGCCGACCCGGAGGAGGCCGCCGCGTACGGCAAGGCCGCCCGGGAGCACGTGCTCGCCCACTATCCGCTCGACCTGTTCCTCGACCGCTGGACCAGCCTGCTGACACAGGAGGTGTCGCCATGAAGATCGGCATGATCTCGGAGCACGCCAGCCCGCTCGCCGTGCTCGGAGAGGCCGATGCCGGTGGGCAGAACGTCCACGTCGCGGCGCTGGCGCAGCGCCTCGCCGCGGACGGGCACACCGTCGACGTCTACACGCGGCGCGACGACCCGGCGCTCCCGGAACGGGTTCCCCTCACCGACGGCGTCGACGTCGTGCACATCTCCGCCGGCCCGCCCGAACGGCTGCCGAAGGACGACCTGCTGCGCTGGATGGACCAGTTCGGCGACGACCTCGCGGCCCGCTTCACCGACCCCGAGGTGCGACCGGACGTGCTGCACGCGCACTTCTGGATGTCGGGCCTGGCCGCGCTGCGCGCGACCCGCCGGGCGGACGACGACCGGCCCGTCGTACCGGTGGTCCAGACCTTCCATGCGCTGGGCTCGGTCAAGCGCCGGTACCAGGGCGCCGCGGACACCAGTCCCACCGCGCGCATCCCGCTGGAGCGGACCCTGTGCGCGGACGTGGACCTGGTGATCGCCACCTGTCAGGACGAGGTGCGTGAGCTGGGGCAGCTGGGCGCGGCGGACGACCGGGTCCGCGTGGTGCCGTGCGGCGTCGACCTGGGCGTGTTCACGCCGGGCACCGCCCGGACGCACCAGGAGGACGAGGACCGGCCCCTGCGTGTGCTGTCCCTGGGCCGGCTCGTGGAGCGCAAGGGGGTCGCGACCGTCGCCGAGGCGCTCGCCCGGCTCGGCGACCAGGCTCCCCCGATGGAGCTCCTGGTCGCCGGCGGACCGCTTCTCGGCGAGCTCGACCGCGACCCCGAGGTACGCCGCCTGCGGGCCCGGGCCGAGCAGCTGGGCGTCGGTGACCGGGTGCGGTTCCTCGGCGCGGTGTCGCACGAGGACGTCCCGAAGCTGCTCCGTGACGTCGACATCGTGGCCTGCACGCCCTGGTACGAGCCCTTCGGCATAGTGCCGCTGGAGGCCGCCGCGTGCGGGCTGCCCGTGATCGCCTCCGCGGTCGGCGGCATGCTCGACACGGTGGTGCACGAGCGCACGGGCCTCCTCGTCCCGCCGCGTGATCCCGCCGCAGTGGCCGACGCGCTGCTGCGCCTCTCGGACCGCCGGTTCCGGCTCCGGCTCGGCGCCGGCGCCCGGGTCCGCGCCGAGCGCCGGTACGGCTGGGCCTCAGTGGCCCGGCAGACGGCCGAGGCCTATGCCGAGGTCGTCAGTTCCTCGTCCGCCCGCCTGCCCCTACCGCAGTGGCCTCCGACGGACGCTCCGCTGGTTTCCGCAGGAGGTACCCGATGAGTTCCGAGCCCGTCCGACCGAGCGCCCTCCAGCCCTCCTCCAGCGGCCGGAGCTGGCTCCGGCAGCATCGCGCCGACCTGACGGTCGGCCTCGACCACCTCAGCGCCAGCTTCGACCGGATCGAGGCATGGGGCAAGGACCTCGCCGAGCGGCTGGTCTCGGGCCATCGCCTCCTCGTGGCGGGCAACGGCGGCAGCGCCGCCGAGGCCCAGCACCTGACCGCCGAGCTCGTCGGCCGGTTCGAGGGCGAGCGGATACCGCTCGCCGCGATCGCCCTGCACGCCGAGACCTCCAGCCTCAGCGCGATAGTCAACGACTACGGCCAGGACGAGATGTTCGCCAGGCAGGTCGCGGCGCACGGCAGGCCGGGCGATGTCCTGCTGTGCCTGTCGACCTCCGGGGCGAGCGCCAACGTGCTCGTCGCGGCGCGGCGGGCCCGGGAGCTCGGGCTCACCACCTGGGCGCTCACCGGCCAGGCGCCCAACCCGCTCGCAGCACTGTGCGACGACGCACTCACCGTCCCGTCGGCGTCCACGTCGGCGGTGCAGGAGATCCACCTCGTCGTCGCGCACACCCTGTGCGCGGTGCTCGACGCCCACATCGCCGGCAACAGCGTGCGGGCCCCCCGACCGGCGCCGCAGAGAGCCCGGTCGAGTACGGCCGGAGCACGCGCATGACCTGGGACGGCGCCGTCGTCGGCGATCTCTCGCGCAGGCCGCCCGGCTCCTCGTCCGGCTCCTCGTCCGGCGGGGAGGCCGCCCGGCCGCGGGTCGCCGTCGTCGGAGACGTCCTGCTCGACCGGGACGTCGACGGCTCGGTCACCCGGCTGGCGCCCGATGCTCCGGTACCGGTCGTCGATGTGGCGGAGGTCCGCCAGAGCCCGGGTGGCGCGGGGCTCGCCGCCCTGCTGTGCGCCCAGCGGGCCGATGTCGTGCTCGTCGCACCCCTCGCGGACGACGCGGACGGCCAGGAGCTGCGCCGCCAGCTCGCCGACGTCACGGTCGTTCCGCTCCGGCACGAGGGACCGACCCGCCGCAAGACGCGCGTCCGCGGCTCGGGACAGGGCCTGGTCCGCGTCGACGACGGCGGACCGGGCACGCCGCTCGGCGTGAACGAGGCGACCGCCGAACGGGTGCGGAGCGCCATCGGGGGCTGTGACGCGGTGCTCGTCGCCGACTACGGCGGCGGCGTGACCCTTGAGCCGCTCCTGCGGGAGGTGCTCGCCGAGTCGGCCGCACGCGTGCCGCTCGTCTGGGACCCGCACCCGCGCGGCGGCGAGCCCGTGCCCGGCACGGCGCTCGTGACGCCGAACGCGGCGGAGGCCGAACGTGCGGCACGGCAGCTCCCGCTGCCGCCCGCCGACGAGGACACCGAGCTCCCGGCGGTGGCGGACGTGCTGCGCCGGGCCTGGGACGCGCGGGCGGTCAGTGTCACCGCCGGGGACCGGGGCGCCTTCGTCGCCACCCGGCCGCCCGACGGCGACGGCCCGGGCGTCATCCGGCACCTGCCGACCCGGCCGGCGCACGGACCGGACCCCTGTGGGGCCGGTGACCGCTTCGCCGCGACGGTGGCGGACCGGATGGCCCGCGGGGACGAGGCCACCACCGCCGTCCGGGAGGGTGTGGTCGCGGCGAGCGCCTGGGTCGCGTCAGGGGGCGCGGACGGTTTCCGGCGCGCCCGCGAGGCCGCCCGGCAGCCCGCCGAGCGGAGCGGCCCCGAGTCGCTGGAGGAGCTGGGCGCCCGGCTGCGCGCGGCGGGCGGTGTGCTGGTCGCGACCAGCGGTTGCTTCGACCTGCTGCACGCCGGCCACGTGAGCATGCTCGACACCGCGCGTCAGCTGGGCGAGCACCTGGTGGTGCTGGTCAACTCCGACCGTTCGGTGCGCCGCCTCAAAGGACCCGAACGACCGGTGGTGCCCCTGGCCGACCGGCTCCGCGTCCTGGAGGGTCTCGCGAGCGTCGACGCGGCCGTCGTGCTGGACGACGACGAGCCGTCGGCCGCCGTCGCCGCGCTCCGTCCGGACATCTGGGCCAAGGGCGGCGACTACACGTGGTCCGAGCTGCCCGAGGCCGCCGTCGTCCGCTCCTACGGGGGACGTGTGGTGACCCTGCCGTACCTCCCTGGCCGCTCGACGACCGCGCTCGTCAGCCAGGTCCGGGCGGTCGAACCCCTGCCCGCCTCGATCCCACCGACCATGAGGAGGTCATCATGACCGGAACCACCACCCCTGCCGCTGCGACACCGTCCGCCGGCGCCGCCCCAGCCTCGCCGCTCACGCCCAGGTCCGTCGGCACGGTCTTCGTCACCGGTGGCTCGTCCGGCCTCGGCGCGGCCCTCGTCGACGTCCTGACCGCCGCCGGCGGCACACCGGCCGTGCTCGACGTGGCGGAGCCGGCCGCCGACGTGCCGTTCGCCGCCGCCGACCTCGGCGACCCGGGCGCCGCACAGGCCGCCGTCGACTCGCTGGTGGAGCAGGTGGGCCCACCCGACGCGGTGGTGACCGCCGCCGGGATCGACGCGTGCGGCCCGCTCCTCGACATCGATCCGGAGGACTGGGAGCGTGTCGTCCGCGTCAACCTGTTCGGCACCGTCTCGGTGGTCCGGGCGGTGCTCCCCTACCTGGAGGAACGGCGCGGCACCGTGGTCACAGTGGCCTCGACGCTCGCGCTGCGCGGCGCGGGCGACGCGACCGCGTACTGCGCGTCGAAGTGGGGGATCCGCGGGTTCACCCAGGCTCTCGCCGCCGAGTACGCGGGCCGGGTCGGCGTGACGTGCCTGATTCCCGGCGGGATGCGGACGCCGTTCTTCGACGGCCGCGCCGAGCAGTACAAGCCGGGCCCGGACGCGGACCTCAACGATCCTGCCGCCACGGCCGCCGCCGTCGTGACGGCGCTGACCCAGCCGCAGGGTAGCGAGATCAGGGAGATGCTGGTCATGGCGTCAGGAGAGGCCTCGTGGCCGTGACCCGACGGGCAGTCGGGCTCACCAGGAGCCCGGCGTGACCGTCCTCGTGCTGCGGGCGCTCGGGCTCGGCGACACGCTGACCGGCGTGGCAGCGCTCCGCGGGGTGCGGCGAGCATGGCCGGGACACCGGATCGTGCTCGCCGCACCCCGGCCGCTCGGCCAGCTGCTCGCCGACCACAGGATCGTCGACGCCGTCCTGCCCACCCGGGAGCTGGCCCGCCTCCCGTGGCCCTGGGCCGGCCCGGGCGGCGCCCAGGACGCGCCAGGATGCCTCGCGGTGAACCTGCACGGCAGCGGGCCGCGGAGCCACCGCGTGCTGCAGGCGACGCGGCCGGACGCCCTCATCGCGTTCGACAGCCCCGCCGCCGACCACCTCGGACCCGACTGGGACGACGACGAGCACGAGGTGCTCCGCTGGTGCCGGCTCGTGCGGAGCGTGGGCGGGCCCTGCGGGCCGGAGGACCTACGCCTCGGCCCGGCGGACCCGCCCGGCGGCCGGGCCGAGGTGGTCGTCCACCCCGGCGCCGCCGCGGAGGCCCGCCGCTGGCCCGCCGCCCGCTGGGCACGGGTCGTCGCAGCGCTCGCCGCGCGGGGCCACTCCGTGATCCTCACCGGCTCCGAGGCAGAGCAGGACCTCTGCGCCCGGGTGCGGCTCGATGCCGATGCGGGCGCAGCGGTGCGCGACACCTCGGGCCGGCTCGGCCTGCCCGCGCTGGCGGGGCTGGTGTCCACCGCCCGGCTGGTCGTCAGCGGGGACACCGGCACGGCGCACCTCGCCACCGCGTACGGCACGCCGTCCGTCACGCTGTTCGGACCGACGCCGCCGGCGCTGTGGGGGCCCACGCTCGACCTGCACCGCCACGTCGTCATCTGGCACGACGAGCGGGGAGCGCCACGGCGCGACCCGAACGCGGGACGGCTCGACCCGGCACTCGCCCGGATCGCGGTCGACGAGGTGGTCGCCGCCTGCGAGTCGATGCTCAGGCCGCTCCCTGAGACCGCGAACGGAACCATGACACCGTCCGGGCCAGACCTTCCATCCAGTCGACCTGCGGTTCCCAGCCCAGCTCCGTACGCGCGAGGGTGATGTCGGGGCAGCGCATCCCCGGGTCGTCCACCGGCCGTTCGACGTACTCGACCGGCGAGCGGGAGCCGGTCGCTGTGATCACGTCCTCCGCGATCTGGCGGACGGTGAGCTCGTGCGGGTTGCCGAGGTTCATCGGGCCGGGGTGCCCGCTGCGCGCGAACGCCAGGAGCCCGGCCACCAGGTCGTCGACGTAGCAGAGCGACCGCGTCTGGCTGCCGTCGCCCGCGACCGTGAGCGGTTCGCCCGCGAGCGCCTGCCGGACGAAGGTGGGCACCACCCGCCCGTCGTGCGCGCGCATGCGGGGTCCGTAGGTGTTGAAGATCCGGACGATCCCCGTGTCGGTCCCGAGCGCGCGCCGGTACCCCGCCGTGAGCGCCTCGCCGAAGCGCTTGGACTCGTCGTAGACGCTCCTCGGTCCGACGCTGCTCACGTTCCCCCAGTACTCCTCGGTCTGGGGATGAACCTGTGGATCGCCGTACACCTCCGACGTGGAGGCGAGCACGAAGCGCGCGCCGTGCTCGCCCGCCAGGTCGAGGGCGGCGCGGGTGCCGCGCGAGCCGGCGTCGAGCGTCTCGATGGGGTGCTCGAGGTAGTCGACGGGCGACGCCGGCGAGGCGAGGTGCAGGACCAGGTCGACGCCGGGACGCAGGGCTGCCCGGACCGGGCGGGAGCCGAATCCTTCGGCGACGTCGCACTGCTCGAACTGGAACGCCGGGTGCCCACGGAGGCCGCCGAGGTTGCCGGGTGCGCCCGTCAGGAGGTTGTCGAAGCAGACGACCTCTGCCCCGGAGCCGAGGAGGGCCTCGCACAGCCTGCTGCCGACGAATCCGGCGCCGCCGGTGACGACCGCCCTCATCACGGGGCCTCACCTGGGCAGGGGTTCCAGCTGTCGCTGCGCATGGGGTCGTCCTCTCACCGGGTGCTCCGCCAGCCTGGTCTCGACCGCACCGTTCCACGGTGCACCGGGGCCACTTCACTCGCAGCCGAGCACCCGGGCCGGTCCCGCGACCCGCGCGACGTGACACCCTGGTCCCGTGAGCTTCACGCACCTTGACGACCGCGGCCAGGCCCGCATGGTCGATGTCACCGCCAAGCAGCCGACGATCCGCTCCGCCACCGCGACGGGCACCGTCCGCTGCGGTCCCGACGTCGTGCGGGCGCTGCGCGACGGCGCCGTCCCCAAGGGGGACGTGCTGGCCGTGGCCCGGATCGCCGGGATAGCGGCCGCGAAGAGGACGCCGGAGCTGCTGCCGCTCGCGCACGTGATCGGCGTGCACGGCGCCGCGGTGGACCTCGAGGTGACCGACGACGGGGTCATCATCACGGCGATCGTCCGCACGGCCGACCGCACGGGGGTGGAGATGGAGGCGCTCACCGCTGTCGCGGTCGCGGGCCTCGCCGTCGTCGACATGGTCAAGGGCCTGGACAAGTCCGTCTCGCTCGCGGACGTGCGCCTCGAGCGCAAGACGGGCGGCAAGTCGGGCGACTGGGTGCGTCCGGAATGATCACCGTCCGCTATTTCGCCGGCGCCCGGGAGGCCGCCGGGGTCACTACCGAACAGCTCGACGGACCGACGTCGGTGGCCGCCTTCCGCGCTGCCCTCACGGCAGCGCACCCGCGCCTGGCGGAGGTCCTGCCGAAGTGCGCCCTGCTGGTGGCGGGTGCCCGCACGACGTCCGACGAGGCCCAGATCCCGGACGGCGCGGCGGTGGACGTCCTGCCCCCCTTCGCGGGCGGCTGATCCGCGCGGGCGGCTGACGCCGCTCGGGTCAGTGGTCGCCGCCGACCAGCTGCGAGCGGACGTGCGGCCAGAGCGTGAGCACCACCTGGAGCCCGTCGCGCACCCCGCCGGACGAGCCGGGCAGGTTGACCACCAGCGCGCGGTCCCCGTCGGCGGTGCCGGCGATCCCGGCCAGGCCTCTGGACAGCGCGGCGGTGGGCACGCCCGCCGCGATGCCCTGCTGGCGGACGGCCTCCGCGATCCCGGGGATCTCGTGGTCGAGCACCTCGCGCGTGCCCTCGGGCGTGAGGTCCCGCGGGGCGATCCCGGTGCCGCCGGTGGTGATGACGAGCCGGGCCCCGTCGTCGAGCACGGCGCGCAGCGCGTCCCGGACCGACTCGACGCCGTCGGGCACCAGGTGCTGGTGCACGTCGGTGAGCCCTGCCTGCTCCAGGAGCGACACCGCCGTCGGGCCGGACCGGTCCTCCGCCTCGCCGCGTGCACAACGGTCGGAGACGGTGATCACCGCTACCCGGTCGGACGTCATACCGACACGCTATCGGCCTCCGGCTCGTGGGGCTTGGCGGTCTCGGCTGCCTCGGCGGCCTTGTCGCGGCGGTAAGCGCGCACCGCCCAGAAGACGGCGGCGGCCCAGGTCACCCAGATCACCACGTACACGGTGTTCATCAGGACGGGGCCCGCGGCGATCCAGTCGCTGTTGAGCAGCGTGCGCGCGTTGGTGAGGATGATGACGCCGCCCACGAGCGAACCGAGGACGCGCGGCGGCACGAGGCGCACCAGCCAGGCGGCGATCGGCGCGGCGATCAGGCCACCGATGAGCAGGGCCAGCACCCAGGTGAAGTCGATGCCCTCGCCGCTGAGACCGACGAAGAAGCCGATGCTCGCCGCGATGGCCACGAAGAACTCGCTGGTGTCGATCGAGCCGATCACCTTGCGGGGTTCCATGCGGCCGCTCGCCAGGATCGCGGGGGTGCCCACGGGGCCCCAGCCACCACCACCGGTGGCGTCCATGAAGCCGGCCACCAGGCCGAGCGGGGTGAGGAAGCGACGGCGCAGCGGCTTGTCGGAGCGCGCCGGCAGGCCCTGCAGCGTGAAGCGGAGCAGCACGTAGATGCCCAGCCCCAGCAGGAGCAGCGACATCACCGGCTTGGCGATCTCGGTGGAGAGCGACGACAGGAACGTGGCACCGGCGAACGCGCCGATGGCGCCCGGGATACCGATGCGGGCGACGACCTTCCAGTCCACGTTGCCGAAGCGCCAGTGCGAGGCGCCGGACGCGAGCGTGGTGCCGATCTCGGCGAGGTGCACGGTGGCCGACGCCGCGGCGGGGTTGGTGCCGATCGCGAGCAGCAGGGTCGTGGAGGTCACGCCGTAGGCCATGCCCAGACTGCCGTCCACCAGCTGCGCGCCGAGGCCGACGAGCGCCAGCAGGATCAGGGTTCTCATGGTCGTGACCTTCCAGGTCCGGGGAAATACGGCGAAGGCAGCACCAGTGCGGCCCGCGCTAGAGTAACCACCCAACCCGGTCGGAAACAACGAGCATCTCACGCATCGGATAAGTGCGCATGACAGGCCGGGTGAAAGGTCTGCGATCCGTCAGGATTCGGCCAGGATCCAGGCGTCTACCGGGCTCAGGAGTTGCCTCAGGAGTTGGCCCAGGCCGACTCGCCCTGCGTGAGGGCGCGGATGTCGTCCGGCAGCGTGCCGTCCACCAGGTCGGCGAGCGATACCGCCTCCAGCACGGCACGGACGTTGGCGCGGAGCGCCACCCACACGTGGAGCAGCGGAGCGGCCGGACCCTGGAACTCCAGGTCGGACGGCCGGGTGCCGCGGACGAAGACCAGCGGACCGTCCACGGCCCGCACCACGTCGGCGACGGTGATCGAGTCGGCCGAACGCGCCAGCCGGTACCCACCGCCCGCCCCTCGGTGGCTCGTGACGAGTCCGTCGCGACGCAGGTCGCTCAGGATGCCCTCCAGGAAGCGGTGGGGAATGTCCTGCGCACGGGCCAGGGCCTCGGCGCGGACGGGCCCGTCGTGGTCGGCCGCCGCCAGCTCGGCGGCCGCCCGGACGGCATAGTCGGCTCGTGCGGAGATCCTCATGCCCCCATTCTCTCCCGTACTCCCGCCATGGTGTGCCGACCGGCAGCGCTTCCGCAGACCAGGAGAAATGGTTGGAATGGGCCCGCATGCTCGGTGATAGCGTCGACAGCGTGCCGCACATGAGGATTCGAGAGGCCGCCGCGTACCTCGGCGTCAGTGACGACACCGTGCGCCGCTGGATCGACCGAGGGCTGCTCGGCGTCCGCACGGACGACTCCGGGCGCAAGGTCGTCGACGGCTACGAGGTAGCGATGGTGGCGCGTGAGCATGCCTCGCCACCCGGCCTGCCGCCGGGTTTGCGCAGCTCCGCCCGCAACCGCTTCGTCGGCCTGGTCACCGCCATCCAGGCCGACACGGTCATGGCGCAGGTCGAGCTGCAGTGCGGGCCGTTCCGCGTCGTCTCCCTGATGAGCAGCGAGGCCGTGCGCGACCTCGGCCTGGAGCCGGGATCGGTGGCGGTAGCCGTCATCAAGTCGACGAACGTCGTGATCGAGACCGAGGATCGGCCAGGTTCCGCATGAACGGGTACACACACCAGCGCCGGCTGACGGTGGGCGCGCTGGCCGTAGGGATCCTGGCGGGGGTCACTCTGGCAGCCTGCAGCGGGCCATCCAGGCCCGACGACGGGGACGCGCCGTCCGACCGGACGCTCACCGTCTACGCCGCAGCGTCGTTGACCAGCGCGTTCGAGCAGATCGCCGCGGACTTCGAGGCGGCGCACGACGGGGTCTCCGTCGAGCTGTCCTTCGCCGGCTCGTCGGACCTGGTCGCCCAGCTCCAGCAGGGAGCCCCGGCGGACGTGTTCGCGTCGGCGGACACCGCGAACATGGACAAGCTCGCCGCGGCCGGCCTGCTGGCGGGGACACCTGCTGACTTCGCGACGAACACCCTGATGATCGCGGTCCCGCCGGGCAACCCGGCAGGGGTCGCATCGCTCGCCGACCTGGCCGCGGAGGACCTGAACCTGGTCGTCTGCGCGCCGGAGGTGCCGTGCGGCGCGGCGACCGAGCGGGTCGAGCAGGCGGGCGGCGTCTCGTTCTCCCCCGTCAGCGAGGAGCAGAGCGTCACCGACGTCCTGAACAAGGTGATCACCGGCGAGGCCGACGCCGGCCTCGTCTACGTCACGGACGTGCGCGCCGCCGGCGACCAGGTCGAGGGCATCGAGTTCCCCGGGTCGAGCGACGTCGTCAACGTGTATCCCGTCTCGGCTCTCCAGGGCAGCGCGCAGCCGGAGCTCGCCCAGGAGTTCGTCGAGGCCGTGCTGAGCCCGGACGGACAACAGGTGCTGTCCGACGCCGGCTTCGCGGCGCCATGATCCCCCGGTGGGTCGCCGGGGTCGCGGCGGTGGGCGCGCTCCTGGTGGTGCTCCCCCTCGCGGCGCTGGCGGCCCGCGTGGACTGGCCGAACTTCTGGACCCTGATCAGCAGCGAGTCGTCAGTGGCCGCGCTGCTCCTGAGTCTGCGGACCGCTGCCGTGAGCACGCTGCTGTGCCTGGTGGTGGGGATACCGCTGGCCCTGGTGCTGGCCCGCGCGCGCTTCCTCGGGATCAACCTGCTGCGTTCGCTGGTGCTGGTGCCGCTCGTCCTGCCGCCGGTGGTGGGCGGGATCGCGCTCCTGTACACCTTCGGGCGTCGTGGACTGCTCGGCGAGTCCCTCGAGGTGGCGGGTATCCAGATCGCGTTCTCCACCACGGCCGTCGTGCTGGCGCAGACCTTCGTGGCTCTGCCGTTCCTCGTGATCAGCCTGGAGGGCGCCCTGCGTACGGCGGGCACCCGGTACGACGTCGTCGCCGCGACCCTGGGCGCCCGGCCCACCACCGTGCTGTTCCGGGTGACCCTGCCGCTGGTATGGCCCGGCCTGCTGTCCGGCACGGTGCTCTCCTTCGCCCGTTGCCTGGGCGAGTTCGGGGCGACCATCACGTTCGCCGGCAGCCTGCAGGGCGTCACACGGACGCTGCCGCTGGAGATCTACCTGCAGCGGGAGACCGACCCGGACGCGGCGGTCGCACTGTCCCTCGTCCTCGTGGCGGTCGCCGTGCTCGTCATCGGCTTCACCCGCCGCAGCCGGAGCGCCCTGTGAGCCTTGTCCTCTCCGCACATCTCCCGGACCGTGACGTCCAGCTCGACCTCGAGGTCGCCGACGGCGAGACCGTCGCCCTGCTCGGCCCCAACGGCGCCGGCAAGTCCACTCTCCTGGCGGTCGCCGCCGGGCTGCTGCGCCCGCACGACGGCCGGGTCACGCTTGACGCCCGCACGCTCACCCACGTCGAGGCCGGCCGCACCCGCGCCTGGGTGCCCCCGCACGCACGGCAGGTGGCCCTGCTGGCACAGGATCCCCTGCTGTTCCCGCACCTCTCGGTACGGCAGAACATCGCCTTCGGACCCCGGGCCCGCGGTGCTTCCCGGCTGTCGGCCGGCGCGGAGGCCGACCGCTGGCTGGACCGGATCGGCCTGGCCGATCTGGGTGAGCGGCGCCCGTCCACCATCTCCGGCGGACAGGCCCAGCGGGTCGCGGTGGCCCGGGCGCTTGCGACCGAACCTCGGCTCCTCCTGCTCGACGAGCCCATGGCCGCCCTCGACGTCGACGTCACGCCCGCGCTGCGACACCTGCTCCGCGAGGTCCTCAGCGAGCAGACCGTCGTCATCGCCACGCACGACGTCCTGGACGCGCTCCTGCTCGCCGACCGGGTGGTCGTGCTCGACGGCGGCCGCGTCGTCGAGGATGGTCCGACCCGCGAGGTGCTCTCCCGGCCGCGGAGTGCGTTCGCCGCCAGGATCGCGGGCCTGAACATCGTGGCGGGCACCTGGTCGGACGAGGACGGCGGGATCCGCGCGGCGTCCGGCGTCGTGGTGCACGGCCTGCCCCACGACGACGGCGGGGGCGCCGACCGAGCGCTGCCCACGGCCGGGTCGCCGATGATCGCGGCGTTCCGCCCGACAGCCGTCTCGGTCTTCCCTGCCCGCGCGACCGGCTCCCCCCGCAACTCCTGGCCGGCCACCGTCACCACCGTCGAACCGCACGGTGATCTGGTGCGGGTCCGGGCCGGGAACCTCAGCGCGGACATCACACCTCAGGCGGCGGCCGACCTCGCGCTCGCGCCGGGAGACTCGGTCTGGTTCACGGTCAAGGCGACCGAGGTAGACCTGTACCCGGCCGGATGATCCGCGCCCGGCCGCGGGCGAGGCGGTCAGGCCAGGATCTGACCCGCCCGCTGTGCGGAGGCCGCGAACGAGCCGGTCAGCGGCAGCTCCGGCAGGATCACGGCCTGCGCGGCGTGATAGACGTCAGGCTTGCCGATCCACGTGCGGCCCGACGGCCGGTTCTCCGTGTCGAGCTCGTGGTGCCAGGAGCCGTGCTCGGCGTCGACGAGGTTCTCCCGGATCCAGGCCCACCATCCGGCCTCGAGCTCGGCATAACGTGCCTCGCCGGTGACCCGCCCCAGCACCTGCGCGGTCGCCACTGCCTCGGCCGCTACCCAGTGGAAGCGCCGCGCCTCTACCGGCGTGCCGGTCCAGTCGGTCGTGTAGACGAAGCCGCCCCCCGCGGGGTCCCAGCCGTCGGCAACCGCTCGCTCGAACAGCGCGACGGCGGCTTCCGTCCGTCGACCGGACGTGTCCGACTCGGCATCGATCTGCAGCAGCAACCGCGACCACTCGAGTCCGTGACCGGGTGTGGCTCCATACGGCTTGAACGGGTCGTGCGGCCGGTCCGCGTTGTACTCGAGGAGCGGGTTCCACGCTGCGTCGAAGTGCTCGGGGATCCGCCAGTCGTTCGTCTCTGCCCAGCTCACCACACGATCGCCGATGGCCGCCGCGCGGTCCAGCCACAAACCGTCTCCGGTCGCGGCATGCGCTGCCAGCAGCGCCTCGACGGCGTGCATGTTCGCGTTCACACCACGGTAGTCCGAGGTCTCGGACCAGTCGCGCGACCGCTCGTCGAGGTGCAGCTCCTGCTCGGGCTCCCAGAACCGCGCGTCCAGCACGGCGAGGGCCTTGGTCAGCAGCTCGGACGCTCCCGCTATGCCCGCGATCTTGCCGGACGACGCGGCGAGCACCACGAAGGCGTGCGCATACGCCTGCTTCGTGCCGACAACGTCGTCACCCTCACCCCGGGCTGCGAGCCATCCGCCGAACTCCCCGTCGCTCAGAACGTCCTGGAGACCACTGATCGCCCGCGCGGCATACTCGTCCGCACCGCTGACCCCGAGCAGGTGCCCCACCGCGAAGATGTGCGCCATGCGCGACGTGATCCACGTCTCCACAGGGTGTGAGCTGTCGGGCCGCCCGCGATCATCGAGCCAACAGGCTGCCCCGTCGTCACGAACCGACGCCTCAGCGAAACGCAGCAGCGAGACGAAGTGGCCCCTGCGCCACGCCGACTCACTCGTGCTGGCGGCCTGGTTGCTGGTGGAATCCGCGCCGGTGCGGGTGATGTCTGCGTTCACATGGCCACGATAGCCGCGGTCGATGTATCCCCGGCAATCTTGCCCGCCGAGTGGCCGGCAAGAGCTCCGACAGCGACGTTGCTGGCCGGCGTTGTGCCCCTGCCGGCAGTTTGAGTACGCAGTTTGTTCCGGGAATGCAGGAAGGGGGTGGAGCCCGCACTCACCCTGACGGGCTCGTGCTGGCTCCACCCCCTCCTGGGAATGGTTGTCCGGCGGCGTCCTACTCTC
>NZ_JBFAKY010000035.1:0-55584 GCF_040656015.1 Promicromonospora sp. NPDC050249
GCCGGTGCGAGCGGCTCGGCGAGTGCCCGCCCCATCCAGGTGTGCCTGGACGTCGACTGCTCGCTGCGGGTCGGCGCCGGGGCGCTGACCGCCCATGGCGG
The DNA here is from genome assembly GCF_040656015.1 of Promicromonospora sp. NPDC050249. Lineage (NCBI taxonomy): Bacteria > Bacillati > Actinomycetota > Actinomycetes > Micrococcales > Promicromonosporaceae > Promicromonospora > Promicromonospora sp. NPDC050249. Next base: position 102 of record NZ_JBFAKY010000035.1, read on the forward strand.
CACCGGGGAGACCCGGACAAGCGCTCTACCTCGCGGACCTCGACGCCGGTCTCTACTGCTCCGTGATGCCCAGGTCTGGGGCCGCCACGAACGACGCGCGCCTGATCGCCGCGCCGTGCAGCTCCAGGAGGACCAGCTCGTTGCCCGACTCGCGGACCAGCGGCCCCGGCACGTACAGCGTGTGCGTCGGGCCGAGGCTCCAGTAGCGGCCGAGCAGCTCGCCGTTGACCCAGGCCAGGCCCTTGGTCCAGCCGTCGAGGCGCAGGAAGTGGTCCGCCCCGGCGACCGAGTCGAACGTGCCCCGGTGCAGGCCCGCTACCGCGGCGCCGTCGGTCCCGCCGTCCGCCGCGGTGTCCAGGGCTGCCCGCAGCAGCTCCGGGGCGTCCTCGACGCGCAGCGCGGCCGCCTGCCACTCGTCCAAGGTCCGTACGGCGGTCCGTACCGGCCCGATGATCCCCTTGGGCTCGCCGATCCGCGGCCCGTAGTTGACCCGCCCCTGATCCTCGACCAGCAGCGTGAGCTCGCCCGCGCCCGCAGGGAGCGCGACGGCGAACGTGTGCGACCCGCGGTCGAGCACGCCCACCTGCTCGCCGTCGACCAGCACGACCGCGCGGTCGCGTATCTCGCCGACGCTCAGCACCGCGTCGTCGGCCCGCAGGTCGGTGCGGTAGACGGCGAAGCCCGACCACAGCTCCAGGTCGTCGGTGCTCGGCACGTGCGGGAACCGGCGGGGCTCCTCGCGGAGCAGACCGGGCAGGGCGTCGGGGAGCGTCACGTGCGCGGTGAGCGCTACGTCGAGCACCGGCGCCGGCGCGGCGTCCGCGCCCCGGTCGAGCTCCTCGGCCGACGCCACGGGCAGGTGCCGCGCGATCACGTCGCGCATCGCCCAGTACTTCGCGGTGGGGGTGCCGTCCTCCGCGAGGGGGGCGTCGTAGTCGTACGACGTCGCGATGGGCCGGTAGATGCCCTTGTCGTTGGCGCCGCTCGTGAGCCCGAAGTTGGTGCCGCCGTGGAACATGTACAGGTTGACGGAGCCGCCCGCTGTGAGCAGGTCGTCCAGGTCGGCGGCGTTCGCCTCGGCGGGCGCCAGGTGGTGCTCCAGCCCCCAGGAGTCGAACCAGCCGTTCCAGAACTCCATGCACATCAGCGGCCCGGTGGGCTGGTGCCTGCGCAGCACCTCGAGCCGCTCGGTGGTGCGCGACCCGAACGTCGCGGTCCTGTGCAGCTCGGGCAGGCCGCCGCGCTCCAGCATCTCGTCGTTCGCCTGGTCACAGGTGAACAGCGGGACCTCGATGTCCTGCTCGCGCACCAGGTCGACCAGGGCGCGCAGGTACTTCTGCCGCTCCGGGAGCGGGTCGTCGCCGTAGGCGCCGTACTCGTTCTCGACCTGCACCATGAGTACCGGTCCGCCGCGCGTCACCTGCCGCTCGGCGACCAGCGGCAGCAGGCTCGCGTAGTACTTGCCGATCGCGTCGAGGAAGCCCGGCTCGTGACGGCGCACGCCGACGGCGGGGTCCGCCAGCAGCCAGGCCGGTAGGCCGCCGCCGTCCCACTCCGCGCAGATGTAGGGGCCGGGGCGCACTATCGCGTGCAGGCCCTCGGCGGCCACCAGGTCGAGGAACCGGCCCAGGTCGCGCCGGCCGTCCAGGTCGAAGACCCCGGGTACCGGCGCGTGGAAGTTCCAGGGGACGTACGTCTCGATGGTGTTCAGGCCCATCAGCCGGGCCTTGTGGATGCGGTCGGCCCACTGGTCGGGGTGGACGCGGAAGTAGTGCAGTGCGCCACTGACGACCTGCATCCGCTCGCCGTCGAGCAGGAAGTCCTCGGGTCCGATCTCGAACGTGGGCATGTGTGGTTTCCTCGGGTGCTGTCGTGACTGGGGAAAACGGTGACGACGGCGGGGGAGGCCCCCGCCGTCGTCACCGGTTGCTTGCCGGGTGGATCACTCGCTGACGGTGAAGCCCTGCTCGTTGCCGTAGCTGACGATCGACTTCTGCCAGGCGTTCAGGCCGTCGGCCAGCGACGTCGAGCCGGTGTAGGCCTGGCCGGCCGTGTCCGGGAACACGCTGTTCGCGTAGACCTGGTACGGCAGGTACTGCCAGCCGGGCACGACACCCTGGGCCGAGGCGGAGAGCACCTCGTTGATCTTCTGCCCGCCGAAGTACTCGGACTCCACGGCGAGGAACTCCGGGTCGTTCAGGTCCGCGACCGTCGCGGGGAAGTTGCCGCCCTCGAGACGCGTGGCGACGCCGTCGCCCGCGTTCGCGTACTCCAGGAAGCCGTAGGCCAGCGCCTTCTTCTCGCTCGCCTCCGTGACCGACAGCGCGGAGCCGCCGTTCTCGGCGGTCGCGTTCTCGCCGGCGGTCCACTGCGGCATGGGCGCCACGCGCCAGTCACCCGACGCCGGTGCGGCGGCGGACTCGAGGTTCGCGGGCATCCAGGCACCCGTCACGAGCGCGGCGATCTCGCCGTTGCCCAGGCCCTGGAACCACTCGTCGGACCAGCCGGGGACGTCGGAGAGGAGGCCGTCGTCGATGAGCCCCTGCCACGTGTCTGCCCACTTGGCCGAGCCCTCGTCGGCGAGGTCGACCGTGACGTTCGTGCCGTCCACCTTGAACGGGTGACCGCCCGCCTGCCAGATCATCGACGTCGCGAAGCCGGCGTCGCCGCTGTCCGACGTGATGTACGTGTTCGGGTCGTAGTCGTGGATCTTCTTCGCGGCGTCGGCGAACTCGTCCCACGTGGCCGGCACCTCGACGCCGGCCGCCTCGAACGTCTTCGCGTTGTAGAACAGCGCCATCGGGCCCGAGTCCATCGGCAGGCCGTACACGGCGTCATCGCTGGTCACCGCGCCCCACGGACCGGGGGAGTAGGAGCTCTCCAGGTCGTTCGCGCCGAAGGGCGCGAGGTCGGCCAGCGACTCGCCGATGGAGAACTGCGGCAGCGCGTAGTACTCCATCTGCGTGACGTCGGGGACGCCGGACCCTGCGCTGATCGCGTTCTGCAGGGCGACGTAGTGGTCGTTGCCCGTTCCGACGTTCGCCATCTCGACGTTCACGTTGGGGTACTTGGCCTCGAAGTCCTCGACGACCTTGTCCAGCGTGGGCTCCCACGCCCAGACCAGCAGGTCGCCGCCCTCCTCGAGCGCCGCAGAGATGTCTGAAGCGGACACCTCCTCCGCGGGGGCGTCGCCGCCGGCGGACCCTGAACCGCACGCGGTAAGGGTGAGCGCCAGGGCGCTCGCGGCGGCGAGCGCACCTGCTGCGCGGTGGTGGCGGATGGTCATGGTGGTTCCTCTCACATCATCGTCAGTCGAACGGAGTCTCAGTGGTCTTGCGGGATGGCCGTGCGGGGGATGCTCACTCCTTGACGCTGCCGGCGGCGAGACCCGACTGCCAGTAGCGCTGCAGGAGCAGGAAGACCGCGATGAGCGGCAGGATCGTGAGGAGCGAGCCGGCGATGACGAGGTTGAAGATGGCCTCGCCGCCCGCCGTGGTCGCCTGCTGGTTCCACGCGTTCAGGCCCAGGGTCAGGGGGTACCAGTCCGGGTTGCGCAGCATGATCAGCGGGAGGAAGTAGTTGTTCCACGTCGCGACGACGGTGAACAGCAGCACCGTCACGATGCCTGGCGCGAGCATCGGCAGCGCCACCTGGAAGAACGTGCGGGCCTCGCTGGCGCCGTCGATCCGGGCGGCCTCCATGATCTCGTCCGGCACCGCGTCGGCGGCGAACGTCCACATGAGGTAGAGGCCGAACGGCGAGATGAGCGACGGGATGATCACGGACCAGGGCGTGTTGGTCAGGCCCATGTTCGCGAACATGAGGAACGTGGGCACGGCAAGGGCGGTGCCCGGCACGGCCACTGCGCCGATCACTGTCGCGAACACCGCGCGCTTGCCCGGGAAGTTGAACTTGGCGAGGCCGTAGCCGCCGAGCAGGGCCAGCAGCGTTGCGCCGCCGGCACCCAGCACCACGTACATCAGGGTGTTGAGGAACCAGCGGCCGAACACGCCGTCGTCGTACGTGACGACGCCCACCAGGTTGTCCCAGAGCGCGAAGTCGCCGCTGAACCACAGGCCGAACGAGCTGAACAGGTCCGGCTGCGTCTTCGTCGCGTTGATCAGCAGCCAGACCAGCGGGATCAGGGCGTAGATGCCGACGAGCGCGGTCAGCACGGTGAGCAGGATGCTGCGCGTCGGCCGGGCGTGCGAGCTGCGGCGGCTCCTGATGCGCGGGCGCGGCCGGGGCTTCCGCACGGTGGGCGCGGTCAGCAGGGTGTTGGTGCTCATGGCTCAGGCCTCCTTGCGCATGCCGCGCAGCTGCACCACGTAGGCCACGAGCATCGTGAGCACGCCCATGATGATCGCCACCGTGGCCGAGTAGTTGTACTGCTGGCCGGAGAAGGACAGCGAGTAGGCGTACAGGTTGGGGGTGTAGTGCGTCGAGATGTAGTTGGGCGACAGCGCCTGCAGGATGCTCGGCTCGTTGAAGAGCTGGAAGGAGCCGATGATCGAGAAGATGGTCGCCACGACGAGGGCGCCGCGGATCGCGGGGAGCTTGATCGCGGAGATCACCCGCCACGGGCCCGCGCCGTCGATCTCCGCCGCCTCGTAGAGGGAGGCCGGCACGACGCGCAGCGCCGAGTAGAAGATGAGCATGTTGTAGCCGACGAACTCCCAGGTCACGATGTTGCCGATCGCGGGGAGCACCAGGACGGAGGCGAGCGGGTCCGGGATGCTGGTGCCGAGCAGGTCGTTGACGTTGCCGACCAGGCCGAAGCGGTCGCCGTACATGAAGCCCCACATCAGGGCAGCCACGACGCCGGGCACCGCGTACGGCAGGAAGATCGTGAGCCGGAAGAAGTCGCGTCCGTAGAGGCGGCCGCTGTCGATCGCGAGGGCGACGAGCAGCGAGATGCCGAGCATCACGGGCACCTGGACCGCGAGGAACAGCGTGACGCGGCCGACGCCGTCCCAGAACTGCGGGTCACCGAGCGCCCGGGCGTAGTTGTCGAGCCCGACGAACGACGTGCCGCCCACCAGCTTGGTCTGGAACAGGCTCAGGTACAGGGAGTAGACGATCGGCGCCAGGAACACCAGGGCGAACACGATCATGAACGGACCGACGAAGCCCCAGCCGGTCCAGCGGTTGCGGTGTCGCATCCGTCCCATGGTCCTGGGCACGTTCTTGGGCACGGCCGGAGGCGATGCGAGCGTGGTCAAGAGAAGTCGCTCCTTCACGAGTGGGGTCAGCATGGCGTCGTGTTGACGTAAACATGGTGACCCGGACTAGGGTGCTCGTGAGTTACCGAGGTGTCAAATGCGTGCCGCTGTGCCGGTGCGTCACGAGGAGGTGGATGCCGTGGAGGGCAGAGGTCCGTCCCTGGCCGATGTAGCCGCGCTGGCGGGTGTGTCGACGCAGACCGTTTCACGCGTGTCGATGGGTCTGGACAACGTGCGCCCCGTCACGCGCGACAAGGTGCTGGCGGCGATGGCGCAGCTCGGCTACGCGCCCAACACCGCGGCGCGTGCGCTGCGGTACGGCAGCTTCCGGACGATCGGCGTGATCGCCCACCGGCTCGCTCGGACGGGTGAGTCGCGGACGGTCGAGGCGGTCGTCGAGGCGGCGCGCAGGGAGGGCTACACGGTGACGCTGATCGACGTCGAGAGCCCGTCGTCCGACGTCGTCTCCGCCGCGGCGACCCGGCTCTCGCACCAGGCCATCGACGGCCTGGTGATCATCCGCGCCGAGACCGCGACGCCGGACACGCTGGCGCTACCGCCGCGGCTGCCTGTCGTCGTGTCGGACTCGCGGTTCGTCGGCCATCACCCCGCCGTCGGCGCGGACCAGGGCGACGGCGCCCGCAGTGCCACGCAGCACCTGCTGGACCTGGGCCATCGCACCGTGCACCACGTCGCGGGGCCGGCGGACTCGATACCCGCCCAGCTGCGTGCCGAGGCGTGGCGGGACGCGCTGGTGGCAGCGGGCAGCCCGGTTCCCGAGCTCGTGGAGGGGGACTGGACGGCGGCCTCCGGGTACGACGCCGGACGCCGGCTCGCCGCCGACCCGGAGGTCACCGCGGTGTTCTGCGCGAACGACGAGATGGCCGCAGGTGTGCTCCGGGCGCTGCACGAGGCCGGGCGCGCCGTGCCGGGTGACGTCTCGGTGGTCGGGTTCGACGACGTCCTGCTGGCCGGCTACCTCTGGCCGCCCCTGACGACGGTGGCGCAGGACTTCGACGAGATCGGTACGCGGCTCGTGGCACGGCTGCTGCAGCAGGTGCGGTCCGGGGAGATCGAGGACGACGCCGACGCCGAGGACCTGCACGAGGTGGTCCCCGTGTCGCTCCTGGTGCGGCAGAGCACGGCGCCCCCGCCGGCGTAGGCCGGACGGACGGGCGACCTGGCAAGTTCGACCTGGCATGATCTGCCGACATGAGCAGCGACGACCCCGTCGGGCGGCACCTGGTTGAGCTGGACGAGCCCTCCGGCACGTTCATCGACAGCTTTCTCGTGGGCAACGGCACGCTCGGGGCCGCGCTGCGGGGCGGCGTCGGCTCCGAGGTGTTCGACCTCAACCTGGACACCCTGTGGTCAGGGGGGCCAGCCACCGCCGTCGTCGACCCGCCCGACCCCGAGACCGTGGTGCTGCTGCGCGAGGCGATCGCGGCGGGCGACCACGCGGAGGCCGACCGGCTGGCGCGCGCGAACCTGTCGGACCGCTGGGTCCAGTCGTACCAGCCGCTCGCCCGCCTGACCTGGGCGTACGGCCCGGTTCCTGAGCGCGTCACCGACTACCGGCGCACCCTGGACCTGCGCCGCGCCGTGGCATCGGTGCGCTATGCGGCGGCTGACGGCGCTATCGCGGGCGGCGCTGCCGCCGACCCGCAGTCGGGCCTGGACGTCTTCGTCTCGGCCCCGTCCGCGGTCCTGGTCGCCACCGCCGTCGAGTGCGGGATATTCGCCCCTGAGGAGGCCCTTGAGGGCGCAGATACCCAGCACTCAGCGGTCGAGGTCGAGGGGGCGCATCCTTTGGTGGTCGAGCGGGAGGTGCGGGACGGCGCGTCGTGGACCGTCGTGACCGGTCGCGTGCCCGTGCTCGTCACCCCCGGGCCCGACGAGGTGGTGCGGTACCCCGACGACACCCCGGACGCCGCGGGGACGGTGCCCGCGGGGATGGGGTTCGCCCTCGTGGCCTGCGTCGAGCAGACCGACGACGGCGCCCGCCTGATCGTCGCCGCGGAGTCCGGCTTCCGTGGACCCGCGGAGCGGCCGAGCGCCGACGTCCGCTCGCTGGCCGCCGTGGCCGGTGTCCGCGTCGAGGCTGCGCGGCGACGCACCACCGCCGACCTGCGTGCCGAGCACGAGCTCGACCACCGGTCCTACTACGACCGGGCGGACCTCGACCTCTCGGCCTCGGGCGACCCGGCCGCCGCGGCGGCCGAGCGGTACTTCCACCTGGGGCGGTACCTGATGATCGCGGGCTCCCGGCCGGGCACGCAGCCCCTGAACCTGCAGGGCATCTGGAACGCCGACCCGACGCCGCCCTGGAGCTGCGACTGGACCACCAACGTCAACCTGCCCATGGCCTACTGGCCCGCAGAGCCCACCGGCCTGGCCGACCTCGCGGCACCCCTGTTCGGCCTGGTCACGGATCTCGCCGACGCCGGACGGCGCACCGCGCGCGACTTCTACGGCACGCGCGGGTCTGCGGTGCACCACAACACCGACCTGTGGCAGTTCACCGCGCCCGTCGCCGGCGAGCCCAAGTGGTCGAGCTGGCCGTCCGCGCTGCCCTGGCTCGCCGCGCACCTCGGCGACCACCTGGACTTCGGCGCGGGCCCGCACCCGCAGGCCGACGTCGCGGCGGCTCTCCCGGTGCACCGCGCGGCCGTCGAGCACACGCTCGACATGCTGGTCGCCGACGACGAGGGCGCTCTCGTCGTGAGCCCGTCGTCGTCCCCCGAGCACACGTTCGTCCTCGACGGGCAGGAGTACGCGGTCGACGCGGGCTGCGCCATGGACCAGGAGCTCGCCGCCGAGGTGCTCGGCCGATACCTGGCCCTCGTCAAGCACGGCGCCCCCGCGGAGCCTGGCCGGCCGTCGGACGACGACCTCGCCGACCGGGCGCGCGCTGCCCTGGACCGGCTGCGCCCGGTCCAGGTGGGGCCGGGCGGGGACCTGCTCGAGTACATGACGGAGCGGATACCGGGCGAGCCCGGTCACCGCCACCTGTCGCACCTGTACGGCCTGTACCCGGGCACCCGCATCACCGAGACCCGCACGCCCGAGCACTTCGAGGCCGCACGCAAGGCGCTGACGCTCCGGCTCGACCAGGGTTCGGGCTACACGGGCTGGAGCCAGGCCTGGATCCTGTGCCTCGCCGCACGCCTGCGGGACCCGGCGCTCGCGGAGCGGTCGCTCGCGATCCTGATCGAGGACCTCAGCTCGGCGTCGCTGCTGGACCTGCACCCGGCCGAATGGCTGCCCGAGGGCTGGGTGTTCCAGATCGACGGCAACCTCGGCGGCACCGCAGGCATGGCCGAGCTCCTGGTCCAGGGGCACGACGACGCCGTGAGCCTGCTGCCGACGCTCCCGCCGTCCTGGTCCGCGGGCCACGCGCGCGGGCTGCGCTGCCGCGGCGGGCACGTGGTCGACGTCGCCTGGCGGGACGGCGTGCTGACCGACGCGACGGTCACGGCGGGCGGCCACCGGGTGATCCTCGACGTGACGCTGGGCACGTCCGTCGAGGTGCTGGACGCGTCGGGAACGCCCGTCGCGACGCTCCCCGTCACGTCGGCGCCGTCCGGCCGCATGCGTCTGGCCTGGGACACCACCGTGGGCGAGCGGTATACGGTCGTCCAGGGGCAGGTGTGAACGTGCAGCGATCGTTACGCACAGTGCCTGCTGGACACCTTGCCGGCACCGAACATTCACCCTGAAACCCGTAGGATCGGCACGATGGCGCAATCAGAAGGCAGGGGTGGGACGCGCGTGGAGTCACCGTCAACCGAGGCTCCGCTCGACCCGTCGACCCTTCCCACCTGGCGCAGCTCGATGGTCGCGGCAGGCATCGCGGCGGTGGTCTTCGCCTTCCTCATCTGGCAGGTGGTCGTGCGCGGCCCGTTCATCGCCTGGGACTGGCAGTTCCACTACTACGTGGACGCGCACCACCCGACGGGCTGGGAGAAGATCTTTCTCGACGTCGTCGCGAACATCACCGGCGACCGCCTGTTCACCATCCCCATGGTGGGCGGCACCGCGTTCTACGTCGCCTGGAAGCAGGGTGGCCCCGGCTCGTTCTGGAAGCTCGCCACCCGGCGCCCGGTGCTCGCCGTGCTGGCCGGCCTCGTGACCATCGCGCTGATCGGTTACGGCACCAAGTTCGGCCTGGGCCGCACCGGTCCGCACCACAACATGGACGTGCTGCACGCCGGCGGTCAGGCGTTCCCGTCCGGGCATGCGTCGAACACGTTCTTCACCGGCTTCTTCATCCTCTGCCTGCTGTACGCCCACGGCGGCCTGCGGCCGAGCGTCAGCAGGCTGCGCAAGATGATCCCGGTGATCGGCGTCATCGTCGCGATCGCCGGCGGTCTCATGTCGTGGCTGGACTACCACTGGCTGAGCGACATCCCGGGCGGGTGGCTGCTCGGGTTCATCGCCTGCATGGTGTCGCTGTCGGTGCTCCGCTCCCCGCGCCGCCGCAGCGAACGCCTCCCCGCGCCGCCGAGCTAGAGCCACTTCAGGGCGTCCGCGACCAGCTCCTCGACGACGTCGCGCACCGCCGCGCGGTCCGCGGGGACCAGCCCGATGCGCGTGCGCCGGTCCAGCACGTCGTCGGCGTCCAGCGCACCCTCGTGCGTCGCCGCCCACTCGATCTCCGCACGGGTGATGTCCAGGTGTGCGGTACCGGCGATGCCCTGCCCGACGGCGGACGCCGAACCCGGCAGCACGGCGGCGGCCAGCACCTCCGCGGCCTCGTTGCCGTACCGGGCGACGAGGGAGTCCGGCAGCCCGCCACCCGTTCCGCTGGTCGAGCCCGTTCCGCTGGTCGAGCTTGTCGAGACACCCGTCCCGCCAGGCCCCACCAGCGGCGGCGCGCCGACCAGCGGCAGCGCCGTCGTCCAGCACGGCCCTGCGGTGAGCCCGGCGTGCTTGACCGCCAGGTCCACCGCGTCCTCGGCCATCGTCCGGTAGGTGGTGAGCTTGCCGCCCAGCACGTTCACCGCGCCGGTCGACGGCGACACCTCCACGAGGTGCTTGCGCGAGACGTCGGCGGAGGGGCCGTCGCTCGACCCGGCGGTGTCGACGAGGGGCCGCAGCCCCGCGAAGGTGCCCACCACGTCGTCGGGCAGCAGTGGGCGGGCCAGGACGCCGGACACCGTCTCCAGCAGGAAGTCGATCTCGGCCTGCGTGGCCACCGGGACGTCCGGGACGGGGCCGGGCGCCTCCTCGTCGGTGAGGCCGATGACCACCCGCCCGAGCTGGCCGGGCAGCGCGAACACGTACCGCGAGCCTGAGCCGGGCACCGGCACCATGAGGGCGCCCGTCGGGCTGCCGAGCCGGGCAGCGGGGACGACCACGTGCGTCCCGCGGCTCGGCCGGAGCCGCACCGACGGGTCGACGGTGCCGGCCCAGACGCCCGTCGCGTTCACCACCACGCGGGCTCGAACGGTGAGGGTCGCACCGGTGAGGGCGTCCTCGAGCGTCGCACCGTCCGCGCGCAGGTCGACGGCCCGCACCCGCGTCAGGATCTTCGCCCCGCGCCCCGCCGCGGTGCGGGCGAGCGCGACGACGAGCCGGGCGTCGTCGACCAGCTGACCGTCGTGCGCTATCCACGCGCCGTGCAGGCGCTCGCGCGCGACGGCGGGCACGAGCCGGGCGACCTCGCCCGGCCGGGCGAGGCGCGGTCCGGGCAGCACGAGGGACGATGTCCCGGCGTCGCGGCGCAGCAGGTCGCCGAGACCGAACCCGATGCCGACGGTGAGGCCGCGCCGGCGCCCCGTGCCAGGGGTCAGCGGGAGCACCTGCGGCAGCGCCCGCACCAGGTGCGGCGCGGTGCGGGTCATCAGCACGTGCCGTTCGCGCGCGCTCTCGCGGGCCACGCCGACGTCGCCGGTCGCCAGGTACCGCAGCCCGCCGTGCGCCAGCTTGGAGCTCCACCGGGAGGTGCCCCAGGCGAGGTCGTGCGCCTCGACGAGGGCCACCGACAGGCCGCGCGCCGCGGCGTCCAGCGCGACCCCTGTGCCCGTCACCCCGCCGCCGACGACGAGCAGGTCGACGGTCTCGGCGGTGAGCTCGTCCAGCTCGCGCCGGCGGCGCCGGGCGGTGAGCGCGGTGCTCTGCATCGGTCCTGCTTCCGGGTCAGGGACGGAGGTACCCGTCGAGGGCGTGCGCGAGCTCGGTGCGCAGGGCGTCGTCGTCGATGACCGTGCTGACCGTCTTGTGCGAGAGCACCACGGACTGGGAGATGAGCAGGACCATCACCGCCAGGTCCGTCGCCGACCCGGCCCGGACGGTGCCCCCCTGCTGGCCGGCCGCGATGGCGGCGGCGAGCCATTCGAGGACCACCCGCTGCGACCGGCCGATCCGCTGGAACGCGTAGCGGGTGAAGACCTCCGGCTCGTTGCTCAGGAGCCGCCCGAACAGGGGGTCCGCATGGAACAGGTCCCCGAACCGGACCACCTTGCCGACGATCGCCGCGCGGTCTGCCGCCTGCGGGCCGACGGTGTTGATCACGAGCTGCATCCGGTGGGCGATGAGGGCGCGCAGGACCTCGTCGGCGGACTCCCAGCGGCGGTAGACCGTGGGGCGTGAGACACCGGCGGCGCGGGCGAGCTCGGTGATCGACAGGCCGCGCATACCGCGGGCCGCGACGATCTCGGCCGCGTGGTGCAGCAGGCGCTCCTCCGTGCGGTCGGTACCGCCGTCCGGGTGATCGTTACGAATTGTCATCTTGTGTCAAACTGTAACGCGCGTCAGGATGGTAGGCCACACCCACACCACACGGAGGACGCGTGAGCACGCTGCCGGACAGCACGCAGCCGGACAAGCAGCCGGGCAAGCAGCCGGGCAATGAGAGCCCGGAGCGCGAGCGCACCTACATGCGCTGGGACGGCTGGGGTGACCCTGCCCGTGCGCGCGCTCTCCCGAACGGCGTGAAGCTGCTGCTCGCCGCGGTGCTCGGCCGCCTGCCGAAGGCGCCGTCCGCGCCGCGCCTCGCCGAGGTCACGATCAGCACCCCGCCCCTGGCCGGCGACGACCTGGCGGCGCTGGCCAAGGCGGTCGGTGACGACCACGTCGACGCCGGCCACGACGTACGGCTGCTGCACGCGGGCGGCAAGTCCACGCCCGACCTGCTCCGGCGCCGGCAGGCGGTGCAGGTGGCGCCGGGCGCCGTCGTGCTGCCCGCCACCGAGGGCGAGGTGGCGGCGGTGCTGGCCGTCGCGGGCGAGCGTGGCCTCGCGGTGGTGCCGTTCGGCGGCGGCACGGCGGTGACAGGCGGTCTGACGCCCGTCGCCGGGCCGCACCGGGGCGTGGTCAGCCTGGACCTGCACAGGCTCTCGGGGCTGGTGGCGCTCGACGGGGTAGCCCACGAGGCGACCTTCCTGGCCGGCACGACCGCGCCCGTCGCCGAGACCCTCCTGGCGGAGCGCGGCTTCGAGCTCGGCCACTTTCCGCAGAGCTTCGAGTTCGCGACGCTCGGCGGGTTCGCCGCCATGCGGTCCTCCGGGCAGAACTCCGCGGGCTACGGGCGGTTCGACACGATGGTCACCGGGCTACGGGTGGTCACGCCGACGGGCACGCTCGACCTGGGCAGGGCTCCGGGCTCGGCGGCCGGACCGGACCTGACGCGCTGGTTCCTCGGCTCCGAGGGCACCTTCGGCGTGATCACCCAGGTACGGCTCACCGTCCACCCGACCCCCGAGGCGCGGCTGTTCGACGCCTGGACCTTCGGCAGCTTCGCCGCCGGTGCGGACGCGCTGCGCGGCGTCGCGCAGCTCGGCACCGGGCCCACCGTGATCCGGCTGTCCGACGAGGACGAGACGGCGGTCTCCCTGGCCCAGGTCGGCAACATCGGGAAGGCGCTGGCCAAGGGTTGCACCGCCGTCGTCCTGCACGAGGGGCCCGCCGAGCTGGCGGCGGGCCGCCGCGAGGCGACCGGACGGGTGCTGCGGGCCGCCGGCGGTGAGCCGGCCGATCCCCGGCTCGCCGCGTCCTGGGACCACGGCCGGTTCAAGGCGCCGTACCTCCGCGACGCGCTGCTGGCCCACGGCGTGTTCTGCGAGACGCTGGAGACGGCCACCACCTGGTCGAACCTGCACACGCTCAAGACAGCGGTCACCGCGGCGCTCACCGAGGGGTTCGCGGGGGAGCGGGCGCGGAACCGCATCCTCTGCCATATCTCGCACGTGTACCCGACGGGCGCGTCGCTCTACTTCACGGTGATCGCCGGGCTCGGCATCGAGCCGCTCGAAGCGTGGGAGCGGGTGAAGTCCCGGGTGAACGACGCGATCATGGCGGCGGGCGGCACCATCAGCCACCACCACGGCGTCGGCGCGGACCATGCGCCGTGGCTGGAGCACGAGATCGGCTCGGCGGGCCTCCGCATGCTCCGCGCGGTGCAGGCGGAGCTCGACCCCGCCGGGATCATGAACCCGGGAGCCCTCGTCGATCGTCGGCTCCGGTAGGTTTCGGCCATGACGGAGCAGGTCGGCAGGGCCGGGCACATCGCGGTGCTCGTGAACCCCGCCTCGGGGCACGGTGTCGGCGCAGACAGCGGGCAGGTCGCGATCGAGCGGCTGCGGGCCAGGGGCGTCGACGTCCGGGTCCACCAGGGCGCCAGCGAGGAGGAGACGGCCGCGCTCGGCAGGCGGGCGGTCGACGAGGGCCCCGACGTGCTCGTGGTCGTCGGCGGCGACGGCACCGTCTCGTCGGTGCTGGCGCCAGTGCTGGAGTCCGGCGTCCCGCTGGCGGTGATCCCCGGCGGCACGGGCAACGACCTCGCCCGAGAGCACGGCATCCCGTTGGACGACGCCGCGGCCGCCGCCGACCTCGCGCTCGACGGCGCCCGCCGCCGGGTCGACACGGGCACCGTCACCGCCGACGACGGCACGGTGCGCCACTTCGTCACGGTGCTGTGCGCGGGGCTGGACTCGCTGACCAACGAGCGCACCAACCGGATGACCTGGCCGACGGGCCCAGCGCGCTACAAGGTCGCCGTCTACCTGGAGTGGCTGCGGCTGCGGACGTTCGGCTACCGGCTGCGCCTGGCGGGCGCGCCCGCTCTGGAGCAGGACGGGTACATGCTCGCGGTCGGCCTGACCCGGTACTACGGCGGCGGCGTGCCGATCTGCCCGGACGCCGACCCGGCGGACGGGCTGCTGGACGTGACCCTGGTGCACGCCGTCGGCCGGTTCAAGGTCCTCGCGTTCGACGCGCTCATCAAGGCGGGCAAGCACGTCGGGCGGCCCGACGTCACCACGCTGCGTGCACCAGTGATCCGGCTGGAGTCCCCGGCGGGCCTGGTCGCCTACGCGGACGGCGAGCCGGCAGGCTCCCTCCCGCTCACGCTGTCAACGAACCGTGAGTCCCTCACCTTGTGCGTCCCCCACCCACCCCGTTGAGTGCGTGACGTTCGCCCTCGGACGGCCGTCGAGAGGGCGGATGTCACGCACTCGACGGGGACGAGCGGCAGGTCAGATCGTCGCGAGGTCTCCGGCGACCAGGCTCAGCTCGCGGCGGGCCTGCTGCGGAACGACCTCGCCCCGGATGCTGAGCCCGACGGCCCAGGTGACGTCGTCGCCCGCTCGGCGGGGGACGAGGTGGGCGGCGCAGGTGAGGTCGTCGCGGAACTCGCCGTGCTCTTCGACAACGTTGTCCGGCCGCATGCGCGCGAGCTGTGCGTCGAGCGCCGTGATGTCGGAGGCGGTACGCGCGGTGAACTTGCGCATCCCGGCCTCGAGCACCAGGTCGTAGCGCTCCCGGCGGGTGATGCCGAGCAGCAGGGCCTTGCCCAGCGCGGTGGCGTGCGCGGACACGTCGAGCCCGCGCTCCAGGTCCTCGAGGTACGGGGAACCGGGGGCCTCCGAGTAGTCGACGACGACGACCCGGCCGGCGCTGATGCGGCCGAGGTATGCGCTGTAGCCCGTGGTCTGGGCGAGGTGGCGCAGCACCTCACGGGTGCCGGGTCCGCGGCCGAGCGAGCCGAGCTGCTCGTAGAACCGCTGGCTCACCTGGTCGCCGACGTCGTACGTGCCGTCCTTCAGGCGGGTGACGTAGCCCTTGTACGCGAGCGTGCGCACCAGGTGGTACGTGGTGGAGAGGTTGAGTCCGCTGCGGCGTGCGATCGCCTTGACCGGCAGGCCCGGGGTCCGGGTGACGACCTCCAGGACGCGGAAGGCGCGCGCCACGCTCTGTACCAGGTCGTCCGGGCGTTCCCGGTCGGCGTCGAGTGCCACGTGCCCCCCTTGCTCGTCGGTGGGGATGCCGACGGTTGGTTCGACTGCTGGTCCCGTCCGGATGGGTCTCGACAGGGTCGATCGAGGGTGCAACAGTGTGTACGCCCTCGCAGACATCGTAGCCACGGGCGTGGCCGAGGTCACGATGCATGGTGGGAACACGGGCGGGATCACCCTGGGCGATCAACGACGACTGCACAGATACGGGCGAATCCATGAATTTACCTGAACTGGATCAAATCCGGCAAGTACCCTCGGGTGTTCGGCCCGTCGGTTCGGGTCAGCCTCCCACCTTGAGTCCCACCACGAGAGGGCCGGCCCCTTTGCTCGATGACATGCGCAGCACGCAGGACCGTCCCTGGCGGGGCACCAGGCCCGTCCGGCTCAGCGAGATCGCGAACCTGAAGCCCCTGGTCCACGCGTCGGGCATGCCGGAGCCGCGGGTGTTCTACGACGAGCTCGAGCGCGAGTGGGGCGAGGTCGCCCCCGTGGAGCTGGAGCCCGGCGTACCCGCCTGGCTCGTCATGGGACAGCGGCTCGTCTACGACATCATGCGCAACGAGCACGTCTTCGCGACCAACCCGCAGACCTGGAACGGGCACGCTCGTGGCGGCCTCCCCGTGACGTCGGGCCTGCGCCCGATCCTCACGTCGCACCAGCGCTTCGCCGCGAACCATACCGACGGTGCGCTGCGGCAGCGCCTGCGCGAACCCCTCGACGACGCGTTCGAGCAGCTCTCGGAGGGCATCACCGCCTCGAAGACGCGCTCCCTGTGCAACCTGCTCATCGACCGCTTCGAGGACCGTGGCCGCGCGGACCTCATGCTCGAGTACGCGTCGGTGATCCCGTTCCTCGTCGTCGCCGACATGATCGGGTTCGACCCGGAGGACGGGCAGCGCCTGTTCGACCTGACGCGCCGGGTCGCCGGCGGCGGGACCGATGCCGCACCCGCGGTGGCCGAGGTCGACCGGATGCTCGGCGACCTCGTCGCGGCCCGCCGGAGGCTCCCGCAGCGGGACCTCGCCAGCTCCCTCGTGGCGCACCCCAACATGCGGGAAGACGTCGAGGTGACCCACACCCTGCTGACCGTCGCCTTTGCGGGCAACCTGACCCTGACGGCGTGGGTGGCGCAGACCCTTCTGCTGACCCTCGCCGACTCCCGGTTCTCCGGCCGGTTGCACGGCGGCCGCATCGACCTGGACAACGCCATGGACGAGGTGCTGTGGCGCTCCACGCCGACCATCAACACCCTGCCCCGGTTCGCCAGGCAGGACGTCGTGCTGGACGGCAAGCTCGTCGCCGCCGGCGACCCGATCGTCCTCGCGATCTACGCCGCGAACACGGACCCGCGGATGGATACCGGGGACCCCTGGGACCACGTGGGCAGCCGCGCCCACGTGTCGTTCGGCACGGGCCCGCACGCGTGCCCGGCGCCCCGCACGGCGCGGGTCGTCGCGCGGATCGCCGTCGAGACGATCCTGCGCAGGCTCGACGTCGTCCTGCGGATCCCCGCCGCCGACGTCGCCTGGGACCAGACCCTGTGGATCCGCCAGCCGGTGAGTCTTCCGGTCACGTTCAAGCCGCCGGTGAACTCGGCATAACAGGTGTGTCGGCGGTAGGCGGTAGGTTGCGCACGTGAGCGAGGAGGGTCACATGCGCATCGGTATCCCGGACGACGGCGGGCCGCTCGTGCCCGCCACCCCGGCGACGACCGCCCGGCTGGTCGGTCTCGGTTACGACGTGGCGGTCTCGGCAGGCGCCGGAGCGGGCGCCGGCTTCCCCGACGCGGCGTACGAGGCGGCGGGTGCTGCGGTCGTGTCCGACGCCGAGGCGTGGGCGTCCGACGTCGTGGCGGTCACGCGGGCGCCCGACGCGCTGGCCACACCCGGCCCTGCCGGGCTGCGACCGGGCGCGCGAGGCCCGGACGGGCTCAGGATCGGCGCGGTGCTGATCGCCCAGATCGCTCCCGCCGCCCGCCCCGACCTGGTGCGCGCGCTCGCCAACCGCGGCGTCACGGCCCTCGCCCTGGACGCCGTGCCGCGCATCTCCCGGGCGCAGTCGCTCGACGTGCTCAGCGCGCTGTCGAACGTCGCGGGATACCGGGCGGTGGTGGAGGCGGCCGCCGAGTTCGGCGGCATGTTCTCGGGCCAGGTCACCGCTGCGGGTACCACTCCGCCGGCGAACGTCTTCGTCATCGGGGCGGGCGTGGCCGGGCTCGCTGCCATCGGCGCGGCAGGCAGCCTGGGTGCGCAGGTGCGCGCCTTCGACGTCCGGCCGGAGGTCGCGGAGCAGATCGAGTCCATGGGCGCGACGGTCGTCCAGGCCGACGACGCCGCGCAGCAGGTCAGCACCGACGGTTACGCCTCGTCGCTCACCGCAGGCCAGGAGGCAGCGGCGCAGCGCGCGTACGCCGTCGAGACGGCCGCCGCGGACATCGTCATCACGACGGCGCTCGTGCGCGGCACCGCCCCCACGACCATCACCGCCGAGATGGTCGCGAACATGCGGCCGGGCAGCGTCATCGTCGACCTCGCGGCGCCGGGCGGCGGCAACTGCGAGCTGACGGTCCCGGGCAAGCGGGTGGTCAGCGACAACGGCGTGGTGATCCTCGGCTGGACCGACCTGCCCGACCGCATGCCCCGGCACACCTCCGAGCTGCTCGGCACGGCGGTCGCCAACCTGGTCCAGCTCGGCACGCCGGAGCGCGACGGCCGCCTCGCGCTCGACCCGGAGGACGTCGTCGTGCGCGGCATGACCGTCGCCGCCGGCGGCGAGGTGCTGTGGCCGCCACCACCGGTGGCGGTGTCGGCTCCGCAGTCGGTCGCGGGGGCACCGTTGGTCGAGCCCGTCGAGACCTCGCGAGGGTCTCGATACGCTCGACCACAGGGGAAGCAGGCCCACCCCGCCGTGCGGGCAGTGCTGATCGGCCTCGCCGCGGCGCTCGCCGCGCTCGCCGTGGCGGCGTCACCCGCCGACCAGGCGGCGCACTTCACGGTGCTGGCGCTCGCCGTCGTCGTGGGGTTCTACGTGATCTCGCACGTCAGCCACGCCCTGCACACCCCGCTCATGTCCCAGACCAACGCCATCTCCGGGATCATCCTCGTCGGCGGGATGCTGCAGATCGGCTCGGCGAACGTGATCGTGACGACGCTGGCCGTGCTCGCGTCCGCGGTCGCGAGCATCAACATCTTCGGCGGGTTCCTCGTGACCCATCGCATGCTCGGGATGTTCCGCAGGGGCGACACCACCGAGGGGAGCAGGCGATGACCGTCGAGTCAGTGGTCCAGGCCGGCTACCTCGTGGCGGCCGTGCTGTTCGTGCTGTCCCTGGCCGGCCTGTCGAAGCAGGAGACCGCGCGGCGCGGCGTCCTGCTCGGGATGACCGGCATGGGGCTCGCCCTGGCGGCGACCGTGGCGCTCGCGCTCGACCGGTCCGAACGGCCCGTCGGCGTGACCGCCGGACTGATCCTCCTCGTGCTCCTCGTGGGCGCGGCCGTCGGCACCTGGCGGGCACGGACCGTCGAGATGACGCAGATGCCCGAGCTCATCGCGCTGCTGCACTCCTTCGTCGGTGCCGCTGCGGTGCTCGTCGGCTACGGGTCCTACCTGACCGAGCCCCGCACGACCGGCGCAGGTACCACCGTGCACCACGTCGAGGTGTTCCTCGGCGTGCTGATCGGGGCCGTGACGTTCACCGGCTCCGTGGTGGCGTTCGGGAAACTGTCGGCGCGGCTGCGGTCGTCGCCGCTGATGCTGCCGGGTCGCAACTGGCTCAACCTGGCCGCCGTCGTCGCGTGCGGCGCGCTGCTGTGGTGGTTCCTCGCCGCGGGCAGGTCGGGCCTCGTCCCGCTGCTGCTCATGACCGTGGTGGCGCTGGCACTGGGCTGGCACCTGGTGGCGGCGATCGGCGGGGGCGACATGCCCGTCGTCGTCTCGATGCTGAACTCCTACTCCGGGTGGGCGGCTGCGGCTGCCGGGTTCATGCTGGGCAACGACCTGCTCATCATCACGGGTGCGCTCGTCGGCTCCTCGGGTGCGATCCTCAGCTACCTGATGTGCCGGGCGATGAACCGGTCGTTCGTCAGCGTGATCCTCGGCGGGTTCGGCGCGGAGCCTGGCGCCGTCGTCGAGGACGGCGCCGTCGAACCGGGTTCCTACCGGGAGACGACGGCGCTCGAGGTCGCCGACCGCCTGACCGCCGCCCGCTCGGTGATCGTCGTGCCGGGCTACGGCATGGCGGTGGCGAAGGCCCAGTACCCGGTCGCCGACCTGGTGGCCCGCCTCGCCGCCCGGGGCATCACGGTGCGGTTCGGGATCCACCCGGTGGCCGGCCGGCTGCCCGGCCACATGAACGTGCTGCTGGCCGAGGCGAAGGTGCCCTACGACCAGGTGCTCGGCATGGACGAGATCAACGACGACTTCCCGAAGACCGACGTGGTGCTGGTGATCGGCGCCAACGACACGGTGAACCCGGCCGCGCAGGACGACCCGGCGTCGCCCATCGCGGGCATGCCGGTGCTCGAGGTGTGGCGGGCGCGCGAGGTGGTCGTGTTCAAGCGCTCCATGGCGACGGGGTACGCCGGCGTGCAGAACCCCCTGTTCTTCCGGGAGAACACCGCGATGCTCTTCGGGGACGCGAAGGACCAGGTGGAGCTGATCGTGGCCGCGCTCTGACGACAGGCGGCGCCCGGTCCGGACCGAGGGACGAGGTCGCTCAGCGCACCAGCCGGTCCGTGAACTCGTTGCCGAGCACCCCGTGCGGATCCAGCCGGTCCAGGACGGCGACGGCCTCCGACCACTGCCCGGCGCCGTACGAAGCGGGTATCGCCGACTCGATGACCTCGTCATCGGCCCAGGCGGCGGTCTCCGTGTAGGCCCAGCCCTTCGACCACTCGACGCGCGCGAGCGCGTAGCCGCCGTCGAAGGTGCTCAGCAGGAACTGTTCGAGCTCACGGTAGAACTCGTGGGCTCCGGGAGACGTCGGCTGGGTCAGCACGTCGACCCACACCGCGCAGTCGAACTCCGGGTGGTCGGGATGCGGCCGGACGACGGACAGCAGCGGCGGACGTGCGCCCGGCGCCGCGGAGTCGCCGGGCTGGTCGAGGCCGCTGACCCGGATCTCCACCTGCCCGTTGACCGGGAACCGGCCGTCGGCGGCCCAGGCCGCCAGCCGCTGCTTGTAGTAGGCGGCGAACTCGGAGACCACGCGCTGGACGTCGGCTCGGCTGGTGAGGATCCCGTACCCGTTGGCGGTCTCGCGCAGCGTGGTGGGGCGTAGGTAGAACTGGAGCATGTAGGCGGGACCCCAGAGGTCCGTCGCGAGGGTCGCGGTCAGCCCGGTCGCCGCCACCGTGTACTGCGTGGCGCCGAGCACGGGTGCGAGGTGCCAGGAGCCGCCGACGATGAGCCCGACCAGGCGGGACACCGGCGTCGGGATGACGTCGCTGAACGGATAGTTGTACGGGGCGTACACCCGCCGGGACGTGAGGGGCCGCTCGGGGCTGAGGCTCCACACCTTGAGCCAGGGCTTGTCCGTGAAGGCGAACCAGATCGTCTCCACCCGCCCGGACTCGGCCATGAAGTCGGCGAAGGTGTTCCCCCGCGCGGCGAGCGCACTGCCCGGGGCGGCGAACAGCTCGTCGGCGGTGAGGTCGACGCGGCTCTGGCAGCGCAGCGGGACCTCCTCGCCGGCCTGGAGCACCACCTCGGCGACGAGGCCGCGCCCGAGGTGGGTCGCCAGCGCCTCGCACTCCTCGTCGGTCCCTCGGTGGAAGGTCCGCAGCACATAGGCGTCGTGGTCGGGGTCCCAGACGACGACGGTGAGGGCCAGGACGAGGTTGCTGAGGCTGCCGTAGGTGTGGCCCGGCCGGGAGGGCTCGCCGTCGGCCGGGACGCTGGTGCCGTGGGCGTCGATGGCGAGCGTGCCGCCAAGGGTCAGCTCACCCGGTGCGGGAGTGTTGGTGACCCCCAGCCCGTGGTCGGCCAGGAAGGCCATCAGCGTCTCGATGGTCACCCCAGGCTGCGCCCGGACGGCGCCGGGAGCACCGGCGGGCGGGGCTGCGAGCTCCATGTGCGTCAGGTGCACCGTGGTGTCCAGCAGGAGGATCCGCGCGTCCGGCTCGGTGGCCTGGGTGATGGTCAGGGGTGACCAGGTGTGCGACTTGCCCCGGGCGCGGAGCCGCCAGCCGTTGGCGCGTGCCCAGTTGGCGAGGCGGGCGAGGTCCTGTCCGGTGCGGGGCGCGCAGGCCCACAGCCCGCCGTGGGTGATCTCGCCGGCCCAGTTGATGTAGGGGGAGCGGTAGGGCATGAGCCCGGCCGGAAGCTCGGGCGCGGCGCTGGGGACGCCGGCGGCGGTGGCGGCCGGGATGGTGACGGCGGTGGCCGGGGACGCCAGGGCGGCCGCGAACGGGATGCTCAACGCTCCCGCGGCTGCCGCGCGCAGGACACCCCGGCGGGAGAGCCCGCCGGCTGCCGAGGGTTCGACGGAAGGTGCAGGACCGGGGAGGTGTTCCGACTCATCCGACATGGCGCAAATGTACGATTGTCTGACGCACAGCGCCAGGGCTCGCCACCACGCGCCTTTTGCATTCCTGTGGTCTTCTGTGGGTGAATTGACGGTGACGCGCTGACATCGCGCGGCAACGACTTGGTATAAAGGGCGCGCCAGGAGAGTCCGGTGCAGATCCTCAGTGCGGAGGCCGCGTGTTGAAACGCTCTCTCGTGACCGGAACGGTCGCGATCGTGGGGTTCCTGGTGCTTGTCGCGACCACTGAGCTCTTCTACTTCGGGCCACCCGCTGGGGCCCACAACGCCGGCGAGGTGTTCGCGTCGGTGGTCGGCACGACGCTCACGCTGCTCACCTGGGCGGTCGTGAGCTGGTTCGTCGCGCGGACGGCGCGGGTGCTCCTTCATGCCCGGTACGCGGTGCTCATCGGCCTGGTCGCCCCCGTCGCGGCGATCGTCTCCTTCACGCTGACCGTCGACCTCGACGCCTGGGCTACGGGGTTCGGCGTGCTCGTGTTCGCGGCGGCGTCGGCCGGCGTCCTGGTGACGCTCCGCCGCAGCCCGAACACCGAGTCCACCCCGGTACCGCGAACCAACGGTCACCCCCCGGTCCACATGGCGGCGTGACGTCGTCGGTTCCCCTCCGAGGTGTCCGGACGACCACCGTCACCAGAAGCGGGTGGGCAGGCCGTGGCGGGCGTAGACGCTCTCTATCGCCGCATGGATCTGGGACGGTTCTCCCAGATGTTCGTCGTCCAGGCCCAGGACCACCAGGGTTGCCACGCCGTCGTGCTCTGACCACCAGGAGTCCAGGCCGCCGCGCATCTGGCGCAGGCGACCGCGGGTCAGGCCCTGCGTGACCCCGCGCATGAGCACGCTGGTCGCCGAGGTGCCCAGCGGGGCGGCGAACGTCGCGGGCAGCCGGCCCAGGTTCGAGGCCAGGCACAGCGGCGCGGTGGCGTCGCGCGCGGCGCGCCGCGCGACGGCGTCGGGCACCATCTGCATGAGCGGCTTCAGCGGGCCCAGCGTGTCCACCCGCGTGCCGGAGGTCAGGGCCCGGAACTCGGCGGCGGCGCTCGCGCGGATCCGCGCCATGTCGGTCACCACCCCGGCTCGCTCGGGTGCTGGGGTCACCGTGGTGTCGACGGCGATCGAGACGCCGGACGTCGCGTTGGAGCGCAGGTCGTCCTTGCCGCGCAGGCTGACGGGCACCGAGACACGCACCGGCATGCCCGCGGTCGCGGCACCGGCCGCGAGCAGGATCTCCGTGCAGACGGCGATGAGCAGGCTGTTCGCCGTCCCGCCGGCCGCGTGCGCGGTGCGGTGCCAGGTCGAGGCATCGGTGTCGACGACGACCACCGGCGGGTTGGCGGGCTGCGCGTCGTCGGTGCGCGGTTCGGGGCGCGGCCGGTCCGCCGACTGCTGCGCCAGCACCGGCGGCACCGGGCCCTGCCTGGCGGCCTGCCGCAGACCGTCCACCGCCGCCCGCGCCTGCCCGGTGGCGTCGCGCAGGTCGGCCACGAGACCGGTCCGGATGCGCTCGCCCTCCTTGGGCAGCCTGCGGGCGGACGGCGACCCGGTCGCGCCGGCGACTTCCGCTGGCCGCGCGTCGGGGGCCGCCCGGCCGATCGCGGCCCTGCCTGCGGCGACCGTCGCGGCCGCTACCGCTGCCTGGAACGCGCCGATGTGCATCCCGCCGTCGGCGACCACGTGCGACGTGACGTAGCTGAGCACGCTCCCGCCGCTCGCCGTCGGCGCCGCCGCGAGGGCCCAGGTGGGACCGTGCTCGGGGTCAAGGTTCGCCTGCGCCTGCCGGTCCGCCCAGGTGAGCACGGCGTCGTCGGGCACGGGGGTGGACTCGATCGCCGGGTCCAGCGACACGGTGGAGGCCGACCAGCGTGCGCGGGCGCCGGGGAGACGGCCGGGCCGGACCACCCGCTGCAGCGGTCCGTCCGCCAGGCCGCTGTGCAGGACGCGCACGGCGGCGGCGTCCAGCGGCGCGGGCAGGCGCCAGACCGTCTGGTTCACCACCGCCACCCCGAGCACGCGGCGGGTGCGGAGGAAGAGGTCGTCGTCGTAGGTGAGGCGGTTGCTGGCCGCCGGGTCGGTGGTGGTCGCTTGGCTGGTCACGGGGCCTCCGGTGGGTGGCGGGTGAGTAGAGTGCGCGCGTGCGTCACGTCCTGGCCCTTGTGGGCAGCCGAGGAGATGTCCAGCCGGCCCTCGCGGTAGGCCTGGAGCTGCGCCGTCGCGGGCACGAGGTGGTCACGGGCGTCGCGCCCAACCTCGTGCCGCTCGCCGAACGCCTGGGCCTCGACCCGGTGCCGCTCGGCATCGACTCGGCGGCCCTGCTGGGCTCCGACCTGGTGCGGCGCGACATGCGCTCGCCCCATCCCGTGCGGCGCGTGCGGGCGCTGCGCGCCGTCGCGGCGGCGGGCTGGGACGAGCTGCGCACGGGACTGCTGGCCCTGCTGGACGACGTCGGCCAGGCCGACACGGTGGTGACCGGCCTGCTCGGCCAGGAGGTCGCGGCCGCCGTCGCCGAGCGACGCGGGCTCGGCATGGCCGCCCTGCACTACTGCCCGGTCCGGGCCAACCGGGTCGTGTCGCCCGTGAGCGGGCTGCGCGGGCCGGGCGCCACGCGCGCCGCCTGGGCGCTGGGGGAGCGGGTGCGCTGGGACCTGACCCGGCGCGCCGAGAACGACCAGCGCGGCGAGCTCGGCCTCGGCAGGGCCTGCGTGCACCTGCCCACCAGGCTGCGCGACGCCGGAGTCGTGGAGGTCCAGGCGTACGACCCGGCGCTCGTCCCCGGGCTCGCGGACGAGTGGGGTCCGCGCCGTCCGCTGACCGGCTTCCTCGCGCTGGACGACGACGCCCGCGCCCGTCTCGGGGAGGCCGGCTCCGGTGCCGGCCTCGAGGAGGGCCTCGCGGCCTGGCTGGACGACGGCGACCCGCCCGTCTACGTCGGGTTCGGCTCGATGCCCGTCGCGGACCCGCCCGCGCTGCTCTCCGCCGTCGACGCCGCGTGCGCGGAGTTCGGGGTGCGGGCGCTGGTCAGCGCCGGGTGGAACGACTTCTCGGCCGCCGGCGGCGGCGTCCCCGGTTCCGGCGTGGACGAGAACCGGGTGCGGGTGGTCGGCGCCGTCGACCACGCGGCGGTGCTGCCCCGCTGCCGCGCGGCGGTGCACCACGGCGGTGCGGGCACCACCGGTGCGGTGCTGCGGGCGGGGCTGCCCGCAGTCGTCGGCTGGTACTCGGCCGACCAGCCCATGTGGGGCGACCTGCTGCGGGGCGCAGGGGTCGGGGTCGCACGCCGCGCGAGCACGCTCACACAGCCCGGCGTGCTCACCGGGGCCCTGGCCGAGGTGCTCGACGACGCCACCGCGGCCCGGGCCGTCGCGCTCGGCGCGCAGCTCGTGCCCGCCGACCGGGCGGTCGCCGCGGCCGCCGACGCTGTCTCCGGTGTCCTCTCCGGCACGCTCTCCGGCTGAGGCTGAGGCTGAGGCTGCGGCGCGGCGCACCGTCACCACGGCTCCGCCGGGATCTGCCAGACGTCCGCCTCGGCCAGCACGAGGTCGCGCAGCGTGTCGGCGTCGGCCACGCGGTCGGGGTCGAGGCCGGCGACGCTGAGCACTGTCGCGTGGCCCGCCGTCGTGCAGAAGGCGACCAGCCCGCCGCCGGCGGCCCGCAGCTCGGCCGCGGTGGCACCCTGGTAGTGCGACAGCGTGGCCACCGCACGGACCGCGCCGCCGGGCGCGTGCGTGTAACCCTCGGGTGGCGTACCGAGGTTGGACGCCAGCGCGGCGGCGACGGACGGCTGCGGCAGCTTGCTCACGACGGTGTCGGGCAGCATCTGGACCAGCTCGAGCGGTACCGGCGACACGCCGGGCTCCGCCCGGCCGACGGCGGTGTACGCCTCCTTGGTCGCCGCCCGCACCCAGCCGAGGTCGCGCATGGCGAGCACGTCGGCAGGGATCGTGACCCGGGCGATCTTGGTGGAGTTCGCGCGCGGGTCGTCCTCGCCGCGGGTGGACACCGGGAGCGCGACGGGTACCGGCTCGCCCGGAAACCGGCCCGTGGCATGCACCAGGCGGGCGAGGAACGCGACGAACCATGTGTTGGGCGTCCCGCCGTGCTCGGCGGCGACCTGCGCCACCCGGCCGGCCGGAAGCTCGAGATGCAGCACGGGGGCCCGCCAGCGGTCTCCGGCTTCGCCGGCCGAGACCGATACGCCGGAGGTCTCGACAGGCTCGGCCGACGGGGTGACCGAGGTCTCGACAGGCTCGACCAGCGGCGCACCGGGCTCGGCAGGTGGCGCGGCGGGGGTGGGGGCTGCCTCGATCAGCAGGGTCGCGGGCGGCGTCCGGCGTCCGCGTGCGGACTGCCGCGCCCTCGCCCGCGCCCACCGTGCGACGGCCGCTGCCTGTGCGGCGGCGTCGGCGGCATCCGCGAGCAGCGCTCGGGTCCCGCGCTCGGGCGCCGGGACCACTATCGGGTCCGCATGCGTCGAGGCGCGCACCAGGGCGTCGATCAGCGCTGCGCCGTCCGCGACCGCATGTGCGCAGGTCAGGGACACGATGCCGCCGACAACGGAGCCTCCGTCGTCCATCCCGGCCCCCACCCCAGCGTCCGCCACCACGTCCGCCGCCGCGAGCCGCCAGGACCGGCCGCGGGCCGGGTCGAGGGGAAGGTCGGCCTGCGCCTGTGCCCAGGTTCCGACGGCGCTCTCGGCGACGGCCGCCGTCTGCAGGTCGAGCACGGGCAGCGTGCCAGCGGGCGCCCACCGGTGCCGCGCGCCCGGCACCCGAGCGCGCACCACCCGGCGGTGCAGGGACCCGGCGGCGAGGCCCTCGGCCAGCTCGCGGAGGCGGTCAGCGTCGTACGGGCCGTCGAGGCGCCACAGCACCTGGTTGACGGCGGGACTGGCCTCGCCGTCGTGCCTGCGCAGGAACATGTCGTCGGCAAACTGCAGCCGTAGCGCGGACGCCTGGTTCGGCACGCTCGTCCTCCGTCTCGGGCCGGTCCCACTTCGGGGTAACCGTCGTAGTTCGGGTGAACCATACCCATGAGGCTGACTTTCACCCGCTATATCCGGTATAACTGTCGCCGCAAGGGGTCCGCGGAACTCGTCCGACGTCGTGCTGGCCGTGCCCACATAACGATCTAGGGATCCGCACGCATGGAATACACCGAGCTTTCGGCCTACGACCTGCCGGCCGGGACCGTGACGTCCTGGACGCCGCGCGCCGACGCCGGCCGCTGGCTGCAGGACCCGAGGGAGCTGTCCCCGGGGCACGAGGCACACCTGCGCGACTCCGAGCCGGGTTCGTGGATCGGGTCGGTGCTGCGGGTGCCCGGCCCGTACGAGGCCGAGCCGCTGCGCCGCGCGATCCACGCGTGGATGAGCCGCCACGAGGTGCTCCGGACCACCGTCACGCGCGACGCCGGCCACGGCTGGCGCCGGGTGACCGCCCCCGCGGAGGCCGTCGCGATCCGGGACCTGGTGGTCGGCGACCTGACCGCCGACCAGGTGACCGCGCTGCTGCCGAGCCTGCTCGCCGACGTCTCGCCGACCGCCTGGCCGCACTGCGTCCTGGCGAGCGTCGTCCCGGCGGCCCCGGACCCGGACTCAGGGCCGGAGCGCGCCGACCACTTCGTGCTCGCGTTCGGCGCCGACCACTCGGTGATGGACGCGTACTCCCAGCTCCTGTGGTTCGAGGAGATCGTCTCCCTGTACGACGCCGCCCGCCAGGGTGTGCCCGACGCCGACCTGCGCGCCCTCGAGGTCGGTTCCCACGTGGACTTCTCCGCCGAGGACCGCAAGCTCGCCATGACGCTGGCCGCCGACGGCGAGCCGGTGCGCCGGTGGCTCGACTTCCTCGGCCCCGAGGCGACCTTTCCCCGCTACGGCACGGGGATCACCCGTCCGGCCGTCGACGATGCCGAGGCGGCCCGCCCGCAGGCGTCCCGGTCGTACTGGCTCGCCACCGCCGACCAGACCGACGACCTCAGCGCCCGCAGCCGCGCCCGCGGCGCCTCCGCCCAGTCCGGCGTGCTCGCCGCGTTCGCGCAGGCCGCGCGGCGGGTGCACGGACCCGACCGGCTGCGGTTCGTCCTGCCGATGCACACCCGCTACGCGCCGCAGCACGCGGCCGCCGTCGGCTGGTACGTGGGCCTGTGCCCCGTGGACCTCGACCTCGCGGGGGTGGACCCGGTGCTGCGGACGGTCGACGTGGGCCAGGGCGAGCAGACCCCCGTCGTCGACGGCGACGCGCTGACCGCGACCATCGAGCGCGTGTACGCGGCGGTCTCCGCGGGCAAACCCCTGGTGCGGTACTCGTTCGCGCGCATCGCCGAGCTCGGCGGCATCACCGACGGCCTGCACTTCGCCGTGTCGTACGTCGACACCCGGTTCGTGCCGGGCGCCGAACGCTGGAGCACCTGGGAGGCGAGGACCCTGCGCAGCCCCGCGTACGGCACCGACGAGCTCTACCTGTGGTTCCTGCGCACCCACGACGGGCTCAACGTCTCGACCCGGTACCCGGACACTCCCGAGGCGCACGCCGCGATGGACGCGCTGGTCGCGGAGCTTCGTGACTGTTTCAGGGCCTTCGGCACGGTGAGCATGCGGGAGGCGGTCGCATGATCCTCGGCGCGATGGGCACGTGGACCACGCGGCCCGGACAGGTGTGGCACGTTCGGCCGACGGCCGAGGCGCGCGCCGCTGCGGCATCGGCCCCGGTGCACCCCGGGCCGCCGTCGTTCCTGCAGGGCGACCACCTGCGCGCCTACGCGGCGCGCCGGGCGTCCGGCGGCCGGCACCGCGCCTGGACCGGCACGGCCTCCCACCTCGACGGCGCGTTCGACGGCGCGGCGCTGGCCCGCGCGCTGACCCGGCTGGTCCGGCGGCACGAGGGCCTGCGCACCTGGTTCGACGTCGATGCGTCTGCCGCCGGCGGTACGCCCGTGCGGCACCTGGTGCCGGCGGACACCGTCGCCTTCGAGCCGGTCGCGGTGCCCGTGTTCTCGCCGCGGCCGGGCGGCTCGTGGGACGGCTGGGTGACCACGCACCTCACCGAGACGTTCGACGCCGCCTGCCGCCCCGACTCCTGGGCGCCGTTCGCCCTCGGTGCCGTGGTCGCCGAGGACGGGTTCGGCCTGTTCTGGGGGTGCGACCACGCGTTCACCGACGGGGCGTCGCAGCTCATGGTGCTCAGCGAGCTCGAGGAGCTGTACGCGGAAGAGCTGGACCCGTCCCGCTCGTCGACCGATCCCGGTGGGCCGAGCCTGTCGGGCCCCGACCCCGACACCGCAGGCTCCTTCCTCGCCCATGCCGAGGCCGAGCACGCCCTCGCCGCCGCTACTCCCGCCGATGCCCCCGAGATCCGGGCCTGGGCCGACGCCGTGACCGCGCACGACGGCCGCCTGCCCGGCTTCGCGCTGGACCTCGGCCTGCCGCCCGGCGAGACCGCCCCGGTGCGGATCCGCTCCGCGACCCTGCTCGACGCCGACGGCGTCGCCCGCCTGGACGAGCTCGTCGCCGCCCACGGCGCCCGCTTCACGGGTGCGGTGTTCGCGGGCATCGCGCTCACCGACGCCCGGCTCACCGGCGCCGCCGACTGGTTCGGCGTCACGGTGGTCGGGACCCGCGGGCCCGGGTTCGAGACCACGCAGGGCTGGCTGTGCAACTTCGCCCCGGTCACGTTCCCCGTGGCCGACGGCGGCGTCCCGGCGTCCTTCACCGCCGTCCTGCCCGCTGCCGACGCGGCGTTCCGGCAGGCCAGGAAGGTGGCGAAAGTCCCGGTGCACGCCGCGCTCGGCGTCATGCTGGCCGACGGCGTGCTCGACCCCGCCTCCCTCGGCAGCCCCCAGCTGATCAGCTACCTGGACCTGCGCCGGTTCCCGGGCGCCGGGCGACCGGCCTACGACAACGGCCTGCACTTCACGGGGGAGGGCCGGACCGCGAACGCGTCCCTGTGGGTGAACCGGGACCACGAGCGGCTGTATCTCGTCACGCAGAGTCCGGACGCTCCTGCGGCGCAGGCCGCCGTCGACCGGTACATCGCCGAGCTGACCGCCACGTTCGAGGCGGCGGTCGATGGGGGCGCGCCGGTCGGCGTGCCGGTGGAGGCCGACGACGAGGTAGCCCGGGACGAGCGCCTGGAGGCGACCGGTGCGGGTCGTATCGGCTGACCTCTGGGAGCCGGCACCCGGCCGGGTGCTCACCTGGGACGTCACGCCAGGCGCCGGCCCGGCGCCCGAACCCGCGCCGATCACCTTCAACCAGCGCAACCATCTGCTCGGGACGGCGCACGGTGAGCCGAGCGTATGGATCACCGCCGCGTTCGACGTCGCAGGCCCCGTCGACCTCGTCGCGCTGGAGGAAGCCTTCCGGGACCTCGTCGCCCGGCACCCCGGACTCCAGGTGGGGGCGGTCCGCCGGCCCCTCGAGCACGCAGGCGCCGTCGGCCTGGTGCGGCACGATCCCGGCACCCTCGTCTGGCAGCGCGCCGACGGACCGGTCACCCGTACCGTCGCGGCGACCCGGGAGTACCTGGTCGCAGAGCTCGGCCGACGCTGCGCGCCGTTCGGCTACCCGGCCTTCCTGCCCGCGGCGATCAGCCGCCCCGACCGGTCCACCATCGTGCTCGGTATGGATCACCTGCACACCGACGCCTGGTCCACCACCGTCGTCATCGACGAGCTGGCGGCTGCTTACGCTGAGCATATCCGGCACACGGCGGCGCCGGTCCTCGCTCTGGCTGGAGCGGTGGCGGCGAGCGGCGCCGGAACCCTGGCCGCGGCCCGCCCGACGGTCGTCGTCCGCCCGACGGTGGAAGCGGCGACGGCCCTTCCAGCGGTCGGCCCGGCGTACGTCGGTGTCGACGACCCGCGGCTCGCGGCCTGGCACGGATTCCTCCGCGCACGCGGCTGGGCGCTGCCCACCTTCCCGCTCCCGCTCGGCGTGCCCGACGGAGAGCGGGCACCGCAGCGCACGGTGGTCCGCTCCCTGGCCGACTCCGCGACGGCAGACGCCGTCGCAGGCCGCGCCGCAGGGGCTGGTGCGTCGACGTCGGCCGCCGTGCTGGCCACCTTCGCCCTGGCCGTTCACGACCTCGGCGGTCCCACCGTGCTGGAGACGCTCCTGCCGGTGCACACCCGCGCCGACGAACCGGCCCATCGGGCCGTCGGCTGGCACACGACCACGGTGCCGCTGCGTATCGAGGTGGACGTCCCCGCGCCGGCCGGAGCGGGGGCCGGCGCCGTCACCGGCATCGTCACCGACACGGCGATCGCCGCCACCGGCAAGGCGCTGCGGGCCGCGCGGGAGCTGTCCGCGGTGCCGCTCGACCAGCTGGTCGAGACGCTGCCGCACCCTCTACGGTTCCCGCGGCGAGACATCTTCCAGGTGTCCTACCTGGACTACCGCCGGCTGCCCGGCCACGCGGCGGCCAACGGGCGGCGGGCGCACCACGTCTCGGCGGCGACCCGGGCCGACGACCTGCAGGTCTGGGTGTCCCGCACCGACGACGGCCTGGCAGTCCGCGCCCGCATGCCGCGCACCGACGTCGCGGTGGAGACCATCGACGCCCTGCTCGACCGCTGGGCGGAGCGCCTCACGGAGCTGGCGAGCGGCTGAGCCGAGGCCGCGCGGGGGATCGACTCCAACACAGTGCACGCTGTCGTCGGCGTGTCGCGGGCATCGTGTAGGGGTCGACCGGGACGAGACCAGGGGCGACGTCGCCGTTGGCGCCGTCCTACCCTGCCTACATGGCTTCCGACGACGTCCGTACGCTCACCGAGGCCAGGGCCGTCACCGCCCTGGCCAACCCCGCGCGTTCCCGCCTGCTCGACTCGCTGACGGCGCAGGGGCCCGCCACGGCGTCGGTCCTGGCCGAGCGCACCGGGCTGGCGGTCGGGAGCATCAGCCATCACATGCGGGTGCTGGCTACCGCCCGGCTCGTCGAAGAGGCGCCGGAGCTGGCGCGCGACGGGCGCGAGCGCTGGTGGCGCCGCGCGGCGCGGTCGATCACCTGGGGCCGGTCGACGCTGCCGCAGGACGCCGAGAGCCAGCGCCAGGCGGTGGCCGCAGAGGAGTTCATGCTGGCGCGCCAGGTCGAGCGGGCCCGTGCCTGGCTGGAGCGCTCCGAGCCGAACGAGGAGTGGGGCCGGGCCGAGCTCGCCACCGACTCATGGCTGCGGCTCACCCCGGATGAGCTGACCGAGCTCGGCGACGAGATCAATGCGCTGGTGGGGCGCTGGAAGGAACGGAGCAAGGCGGGCGAGTCCCAGGACGGCGCGGACGGGCGTGAGCACGTCTTCCTGTTCGCGAGGGCGTTCCCCTCCCAGCCCTGACCGGCAGTCCCAACAAGACAAGAGTACTTGTACAAGAAGTCTTGTACGTCTAGCCTGTTGGTATGACGACGTCGACAGCGCCTCCCCGCGGCACCGCCCCGGACGCCCGGCCCCTGGGGCGCAACCGGGCCTTCGGCCTGCTCTGGCTGGGCGAGGGTGTGAGCCTCGTCGGCAATGCGACGACCTCGGCGCTGCTGCCGCTGCTCGCCGTGACCCAGCTCGACGCCGGGCCCGCCTGGATGGGCCTCATCGCGGCCGCGACGTGGTTGCCGTGGCTGGTGATCGGCCTGCCGGCGGGTGCCTGGGTGGACCGGCTCCCGGCTCGGCGGGTGATGATCGTCGCGAACCTCGTGTCCGCCGCCGCGTTCGGGAGCCTGCCGCTGGCGTTCGCGCTCGACGTCCTTACGCTGACCCACATCGTGGTGGTGGGTCTCGTGGGCGGGGCCTGCACGGTGTTCTTCCGGACCGCGTACCAGGTGTTCCTGCCCGAGGTGGTGCCAGCAGAGCAGCTCGAGTCCGCGAGCTCGCGGCTGTTCGGCACGGAGTCCGCGGCGCAGGTGGCCGGGCCCGGTCTGGGCGGCCTCCTCGCCCAGTGGCTCACGGCTGCCGCCGGGATCGCGCTCGACGCCGTGACCTTCCTCTGGTCAGCCGTGTGCCTGTGGCGCATCCGGCTGCCCCGGCCGGCGAAGGCGCTCGACGGCCCGGCCGAACCGCTGCTCGTACGCATCCGCGAGGGTGTGGACCTGGTCCGCCGCGACCGCTACATCCCGTGGCTCGTGGGCATCGGCGGGCTGTCCAACTTCGGGCTCACGGGGTACGGGGCGCTCCTGGTCCTGTTCCTCGTGCGCGACCTGCGCCTGACCGAGGCAGGGGTCGGCGCTGTCCTCGCGGTGGCGGGCGGAGGCGGGGTGGTGGGCGCCGTCGTCGCCCCGTACGTGAGCCGGAGCCTCGGGAGCGGGCGGGCCTCTACGGCCCTGCTGGTGCTCTGCGGCCCCGCCGCGCTGCTCGTCGGCGCGGGCCTGCCGGGGCCGGGCGCGGTGATCAGTGCGGCCGGCGGCTTCCTGACCGGCCTGTTCGTCGTGGCGGGCAACGTGATCCGGAACGCGTGGCGCCTCCGGTACGTGCCGGCCGGCCTGCGCGGCCGGGTGATGACGGTGATGCAGGTGGTGAACTTCGGCACCATGCCGGCGGCCGGCGTCGTCGCGGGCTGGCTCGGCGGGGAGATCGGCGTCCGCGAGACGGTCCTGGTGATGGCGGCCGTGCACTGCCTCGCCTGCTGGGGTGTGCTGCTCTCGCCGCTGGCGCGGATGCGGGAGCTGCCGACGGGACAGCTGGGCGTCTAGCCGTCCCGTCGGCGACCGTGGTCAGGCTCCCGCGGTGACCCGCCGGTCGATGCCGCCGGTGAGCTCAGCGGCGTCGTAGTCCGCGCCGCCTTCGAGGCTCGGCATCATCGAGGTGAGCTGCGGCTTCCACCCGGCGTACCGCTCGGGGAAGCAGCGCTCGAGCAGCCCGGTCATCGCGGCGACGGCGGTCGATGCACCAGGGGACGCGCCGAGCAGGCCGGCGATGGTGCCGTCCTTGGCCGCGACGACCTCGGTGCCGAACTCCAGCACGCCACCCTTGCCCTTGACCCACTTCATCACCTGGACGCGCTGGCCCGCGGTGATCTGCTCCCAGTCGCCGGGCTGCGCGGTCGGCATGAAGCGCTGCAGCTCGTGGAACTTGGTCTCCGGCGCGGCGACCACCTGGCCGACCAGGTATGCGGTGAGGTCCATGTTCTTCGCGGCCACGCCGAGCATCGTGCCGATGTTGTGCAGGCGCAGCGACGTGATCAGGCCGAGGTACTTGCCCTTCTTCAGGTAGTTCGGGCTGAACCCCGCGTACGGGCCGAACATCAGGTAGCTCTTGCCGTCCACGATGCGCGTGTCCAGGTGCGGCACGGACATCGGCGGGGCGCCGACGTCGGCCTTGCCGTACACCTTGGCCTGGTGCTGGGACACGATGGCCGGGTTGTCCGTACGCAGGAACTCGCCGGAGATCGGGAAGCCGCCGTAACCGCGCGCCTCCTTGATGCCGGAAGCCTGCAGCAGCGGCAGCGCGCCACCGCCCGCGCCGACGAAGACGAACTTCGCCCGGACGGTACGACGACGGGTGCCCGCGTTCCAGGAACGGTCGTGCAGGTTCAGGCGCCAGCGCCCGTCCCGCAGCTTCTTCAGGCCCCGGACCTCGTGGTTCACGTGCAGCTCTGTGTTGTGCGCCGTCGCGAACTCGACGAGCTTCTTGGTCAGCGACCCGAAGTCGACGTCGGTCCCCGCCGCGGAGCGCGTGGCCGCGATCGGCTCGTCGGCGTCGCGGTCCTGGGTCATCAGCGGCGTCCACTGCCCGATGACCTCGGGGTCCGAGCTGAACTCCATGTCGCTGAACAGCGGGTGCGCGCTGAGCGCCTCGTAGCGACGGCGCAGGAAGTCCACGTTCTCGGCGCCGCGCACGAACGTCATGTGGGGCGTGACGTTGATGAAGTCGGTGCCCTCCATCAGGCCGGCGGTCAGGAGGTGGTTCCAGAACTCGCGGGAGGTGTGGAACTGCTCGTTGATCTTCACCGCCTTGGAGATGTCGACGGAGCCGTCCTTGCGCTCCGGCGTGTAGTTCAGCTCGCAGAGTGCGGCGTGGCCGGTGCCCGCGTTGTTCCACGGGTTCGACGACTCGAGCGCTACCTCGTCCAGGCGCTCGTAGATTCCGATACGCCAGGTCGGCTCGAGGATCGTGAGCAGCGCGCCGAGGGTGGCGCTCATGATCCCCCCGCCGATCAGCGCGACGTCGACCTCTTCGGAGGGACGCGGGGCTGTCTGGAGATAAGAAGTCACGTAAGGAACGATAGCGGGCTTGTGAAAAGTTGAACGAGCGCTGTGGCGTGAATCACGTGCCGTCTGCCGTGACCTCCCTCACGCCCACAGCGCCCGTCGCCTCACCTCCCGCTCAGCGGGCAGGGACGGCGGACGGCCACGGCCCTAGCTCGGGCAGCGCACCCGGCAGCGGGGACGCAGGCACGCGCCCGGCGAGCCACGCCGTGACGTCCCGCGGGTCGCCCGCGATGTCGTCGACGGAGACGCCGTCGGGCAGCCGCACCGCCAGGAACTCGCGCAGGTGGGCGCACAGGGCGTCGTCCCACGTCTCGTACCCGACCTCCTGGGACGTGCCGGCCAGGGCGTCCACCGAGTGGATCCGCACCTCGCGCCACCAGGCGAGCAGGCAGCCCGAGAGCGGTCCGCCGCGGTATCCGCTGGGGGCGGCCCAGAGCGGCGACCCGGGCTCGGGCCAGGCGCTCGCCAGGTCGTTGCGCAGGGCGCCGAGGACCGCCAGGTGCTCGGACACCGTGCGGCCCGAGCCCGCCTCGATCCCGGCGTTGCGGGCCTCCTGGCTCGCGTAGACGGGGACCACCTCGCCGCGTTCGGCGGCCTGCGCCTGACCGCGCAGCGCATTGCCGAGCGCCGCGATGTGGGACAGCACGTGCCCGCGCGTCCACCCCTCCAGGGTCGACGGCGCGGCGAGGTCAGCGTCCGTCAGGTGCCCGACGGCGGAGATCAGCGTGCCGAGGCCCGCGTCGGAGTCGGCGAGGGCGTGCGAGACGGTGCTGGTGCTGCTCACTGTGCTGTTCTCGGTGCTGCTCATGGTGGGGCTCCTTCGTCGGGGCGGCGTCAGGGGGTGCGTGCGGAGGGACGGTCAGGGCCAGAGCAGGCCGCGGGTCCAGCCGTCGGCCTCGGCCCGGTACAGCAGGCGGGTGTGCGGACCGTCGTCGGGCGCCTGCCAGAACTCGACCTCCGTCGGGGCGAGGACGTACGCGGTCCAGTCCGGGGCGGCCAGCCCGGTGTCGGCGGTGACCGCGGCGAGGGCCTCCTCGAAGGCCCGTACGTACTCGTCCTGGGAGGCCAGCGGCTCGCTCTGGCGGTTGACGAGCCCGGCGGCGCGCGAGGCGTCGGGACGCGCGAGGAAGTCGGCGCGGCTCGCCTCCTCGCCCGCCGACGCCGCGCTCCCCGTCACCTTGACCTGGCGGCCCAGCTCGGGCCAGAAGAACGTCAGCGCCGCATGCGGGTTCGCCGCAAGGTCGCGGCCCTTGGGACCCGACGACTGCGAGGCGAACCACCAGCCGTCCGCCGTCACGTCCTTGAGCGCCACGGTCCGGGCGTGCACCCGCCCCGACGGCTCGGCCGTCGAGAGCGTCATGGCGTGCGCGGCGAGCAGGTCCGCCGCTATCGCCTCGTCCATCCAGGCGACGAACAGCTCGTGCGGCGTGGGCGGAGCGGCGTCCGGGTCGAAGGCCGGGAGCCCCGGCCGGGCGAAGGTGGGCAGGGCACGCAGGCGCTCGCGGAAGGTCACGGGTTCTCCTTGTTCGTCGGCTGGTGGTCAGCTGGTCGTCGGCTGGTGGGTCAGCTGGTGCTCAGCAGGCCGACGAAACCGCGCACCGCCGCGGTCAGCGCTTCCGGGTCCTGCGTGGCGCGGGCCAGGACGTAGCCGCCCTGGATGATCGCGAGGGCGGCGTGCGCCCGGTCGCGGGCGACGTCGTCGGGCAGCCCGGTCTCGCGGAAGATCGTGGTGAGGGTGCCGAGCAGGCGCACGAAGTAGGCGGCGAGCACGTCGCGGAGGCCGTCGTCGTCCAGCACTGCCTGCTCGGCGGTGAGGCGGCCGATCCTGCAGCCCGCCAGGGCGTCCCGCGGCCGCTCGAGGTAGGCGACGAGCCGCTGGATCGCGGGGGAGTCGCTGCCCAGCGTCGTCATCGCCCGGGCGAGGAGCTGGTCGACGGTCGCGCCGACGGCCGCTACGGCAAGGTCGTGCTTGGTGGGGAAGTGGTGGTAGAGGCTGCCCTGTCCGACGCCGGAGGCCGCCAGTACCGCGCGAGGGCTCGTCGGCCCGACCCCCTGGGCGGCGAAGAGATCCTGCGCGGCGTCGATGAGGCGGTCACGTGCGTTCGGCGTGCTCATCGTCGCACCATACCTACCTCCAGGTATGTTGCGCAACCAATGGCGGAGCGAACGCCCAGGTCACGTGGATGAGCCGGGCGTCTGACGGGGCGGTCAGAACAGGCTGATGACGCCCAGCACGCCGACCGCCAGGGCGAGCGCGAGCGAGACCGCGATCAGGACGCCGTGCACGGTGCGGAACTTCGTCGCCCGCCCGTCGGCGTCGCGCGACCGGGGGTCGGCGGCGATGCGCTGCCAGAACCGCGGCCAGATGAGCAGGTTCCAGGCGGCGGTGGCAAGAAGTACGACGGACCAGCCAACGGAGATCTCCACGGCCCCAGTATGACGGCGATCGACCATGCACCTGCTGCCAAGAATGCCCCGGCCCTGGCAGCAAGTGCATGGTGAACAGCCGTCCAGCTCGCCCGGCTCCGATGGGGCCGGGATCCGGGTCAGAAGTAGTCGCGGACGTGCAGCTGGCGCTGGGGGAGCAGGGCGGTCAGCGTCGTGTCGTGGTCCGGGGCGCCGGTGAGGTGGCCCGCCAGCCGCAGGTTCGCCGCGGACTGCGCGCCCGCGTACAGCAGCGCCAGCCCGTTCGGGCTGAGCACGGGCCGCTCGTGGTGCGCGTCCC
The DNA here is from genome assembly GCF_040656015.1 of Promicromonospora sp. NPDC050249. Lineage (NCBI taxonomy): Bacteria > Bacillati > Actinomycetota > Actinomycetes > Micrococcales > Promicromonosporaceae > Promicromonospora > Promicromonospora sp. NPDC050249. The sequence continues at coordinate 38,004 of NZ_JBFAKY010000035.1, forward strand.
CGACCGCGAGGGTGTTGCGCTCGAGGTGCGTGATGCCGTCGGACACCGTGAGCGTCCACGCGCCGTCGAGATCCGGCGCGCCGCGGACCGCGAACGGGACGCGGGCGCCCTCCAGCGGCGAGCGGACGCCGCCCAGCGCCCCGGCCACGTCCAGGATCCGCAGCATGTAGGGGTGGGCCGAGTGCACCGTCGAGGTCAGGTCGGGCAGCACCAGCCAGGCGGGGTCGAGGCCCGACGTCGAGACCCGCGCCGTGCCGACCACCGTCGAGAAGCTGCCGAGCGTGCGCCACAGCGCGCGGGCGGCGTCGGGCGTCAGGGCGATGAGGTCGTCGACCTCCATGAGGGCGGTGGCGGGCGTGTAGCCCTCACCGCGGATCCAGCTCGCGAAGCCGATCACCTCGCCCGCCGCGCCCTGACTCGTGTCGATCGCCAGGGTGACGCCCGTGTAGTCGGCGAAGAACTTCTCCGGCGGGGTCCAGAACGGCTTCTCCGCCCGCGACACGGGCCCGTTCTGGGCGGCCGCCCACCGGTGGTGGACGGCGACGATCGCGTCGAAGTCGGCGACGCCCGCGCGGCGGGTGACGACGCCTTCGGGCGCCGGCACGCGGTTCAGGTTCAGGAGGGGGACGTCGACGTCGTCGAACGAGCCGACCACCTCGTAGCCCAGTCTGCGGTAGATGCCCGGCGCCGTCGGGTAGAGCGTGGAGATCACCTCGCCGTGCTCCCGTGCCTGCTCCAGTGCGGCGTCGAAGAGGCGGCCGAGATGGCCGGATCCGCGTCGCTCGGGCTCGACGGCGACCCCGGCGATACCCGCCGTCGGCACCCGTGCGCCGTGGAACCACGACGTGAACCCGTACACGCGCAGGCGTGCGGCCAGGCCGTCGTCGTCGAACGCACCCCACTCGCGGAAGCCTGCGGCCTCCCACTCCTCGCGCGTCGGGACCGGGCGGCCTTCGCCCGGCGTGCCGAACGCCTCCCCGCCGAGGCGCGTGTAGTCCGGCTGGTCGGCGTACTCGACGGGTCGCACGGTGAGGCTCATGGAGGCGACCTTAGGCACTGGGCCCTCGCGCATCCATCCGAATTCCGGGCGGGGCTCCAGGCTGAGTTCCGGGCGGTCAGTCGCCGAAGTAGGTGACCAGCTCCTCCGCGGGGTGGGGCCGGAACAGCGGCGTGCGCGTCACCTCGAGCGGTTCCGGCGTGAGCAGCCCCGGCAGCTCCGCGTCGGCCCGGCGGTCCCCGGGGGCCGAGCCGTCGTCGGGCACGAGGTCGCGCTGGAAGAGCACCGCGTCGTGCCACTGGCCGAGCTTCCAGCCGATCTTCTCGAACGAGCCCGCACGGTGGAAGCCCGCCGCCTCGTGCAGCGCGATGGCCGGGTCGTTCGGCAGCACGATGCTCGCGATGGCGCGGTGGTACCCGCGGCGCGCGAGCCGCGCGAGGAGCGCGCCGTAGAGGGTGCTGCCGACGCCCTGCCGCTGGTGGTCGGCGGCGACGTACACGTTGGTCTCGAGCGTCCACCGGAACGTCGGGCGGTCCGCGAACGGCCTGGCGTACGCGAAACCGGCCACGACGCCGTCCGTCTCGAGCACGAGCCAGGTCTCGCGGCCGAAGAACCGCTCGATCCGGCGCGTCATCTCGCGGGAGTCCGGCGGGCTGGTCTCGAAGGTCGCCGCCGAGTCGGCGACGAACGGGGCGTAGATGGCGGCGCAGGCTGCGGCGTCGTCTGGAGTCGCGACGCGGACGATGCTGTCCATGCACGGATCCTGCCGTGAACAGGCCGGACACGATGATCGCAGCGTGGGCTTGACGACCGTGGGCCGAGCGGGTAGATCAGGCGGGATCGCCCGACGGCGGAGCGCCTTCGAGGCCGGGCACCAGGTCCTTCTGCAGCCGCATCACGTCGTGCCACCGGCCGTGCTTCCAGCCGATCTCGCGGAGCGTGCCCACCACCTCGAAGCCCAGCGCGACGTGCAGGCCGAGGCTGGCGTCGTTCGGGAGGGCCAGGCCTGCGACCAGGCGGCGGTACCCGCGTTCGGTGAGCCGCTCGAAGAGGGCCTCGTAGAGCGCCCGGCCCGCGCCGGTCCGACGGCGGCCGGGCTCCAGGTAGACGCTGGTCTCGACCGACCAGCGGTAGGCCTCGCGCGGCGAGTACGGCGCGCCGTAGGCGAAGCCGACGACGTCCCGCCCGCCGGCCGCTGGGTCCGGGACCTGCGCGACGAGCCAGGCGTGGCGGGCCGTGCAGCCGGCGATGCGCCGCGCCATCTCCTCGGTGCTCGGCGGCTCGGACTCGAAGCTGACGTGGGTGTTGCGCACGTAGTGGCCGTAGATGTCCGCGCAGGCCTCCGCGTCGTCGGGTGTGGCGGGTCGGATCGTCAGGTCCATGTCCCGATCGTGCCCGACATCCGGCCGCGTGCGAAGCCGTGTCCGGGCGGCGGGGGTGGATGTCGGTGGCTGGGCATAGCGTGTGGCTCGTGACCACGCTCCAGAGACGGGTGCTCCTCGTCGCCATCCTCGCTTCGTTCGTGTCGTTCCTCGACGGCACGGTGGTGAGCGTCGCGCTGCCCGCGATCGCGGGGGAGCTCGGCGGCGAGGGCATGGAGGACCTGGCCCTGCAGCAGTGGGTGGTCGACGCGTACCTGGTGACGCTCGGCGCGCTGATGCTCGTCGCCGGTTCGGTGTCCGACGTCTACGGGCGACGCCGGGTGCTCGCGGCCGGGCTCGTGGGTTTCGGTGTCGCCTCGGTGCTGTGCGCGATCGCCCCTACCGGCCCCGTCCTCGTCATCGCCCGCGCGCTGCAGGGGGTGGCGGGCGCCCTGCTGGTCCCGAGCTCGCTGGCCCTGATCGTCGCGACGTTCGGTGGCGAGGCGCAGGCCCGTGCGATCGGCCGGTGGACGTCGTGGACGACAGCGGCCATGATCGTCGGCCCGTTCGTCGGCGGCATGCTCGTCGACCTCGCGTCCTGGCGCTGGGTGTTCTGGATCAACGTGCCGGTCATCGCCGTGACGCTCTGGCTGCTGCGCGGGGTGCCCGCGGGGGAGGGCGAGCCCGGCCGGCGGGTGGACGTCCCGGGGGCCGCGCTGGCCGCGTTCGGGCTCGCGGGCGTGGTCTTCGGGCTCATCGAGGGGGAGCGGCTCGGGTGGACCTCTCCGGTCATCCTGGTGTCCGTCCTCGCGGGTGCGGTGATGCTGGTGTCGTTCGTGCTCTACCAGCGGCGGGCCGCTGACCCGATGCTGCCGCTGCGCCTGTTCGAGGCGCGCAACTTCGCGTGGGGGAACCTCGCGACCTTCGCGATCTACGGCGCGCTCTCGCTGGGCGGCTTCGTGCTCACGCTGTTCCTGCAGCAGGTCGCCGGATACTCCGCGACGTGGTCCGGGGTGGCCCAGCTGCCGACCACGCTCGCGATGATCCTGCTGTCCGCCTGGTTCGGCACGCTCGCCGGCCGGTACGGGCCGCGGCTGTTCATGACGCTGGGCCCGATCGTCGCGGCGGCAGGGTTCCTCCTGATGCTCTCGATGGACGAGACCGCGTTCTACCCGACCCAGGTGCTGCCCGGCCAGCTCGTGTTCGGCCTCGGCCTCTCGATCACGGTGGCGCCCCTGACGGCGGCCATCCTCGGCGCCGTCCCGGCCCACGACGCCGGCATCGGCTCCGCGGTGAACAACGCGGTCTCGCGGGTCGCCGGGCTGCTCACCGTGGCGTTCGCGGGCATCATCACCGGCGGCGTGCTCGACGTCGCCTCCTTCCACCGGGCGCTCCTGGTGACCGCGGCTCTGCTCGTGATCGGCGGGCTGCTGTCCCTGGCGGGGATCCGGAACGCACGTGGGGTAGATCCGAACCAGACACTGGTCAAACCGACTTAGGTGTGCCTAACCTCAGCGCATGGCATTTAAGGGGCGCAAAGCGGTCGATCCGCACGTCGTGATGGCTGAGGTCGTCAACACCAAGCGGGTCACGCCGAACATGATGCGGGTGACGCTCGGCGGTGGCGACCTCGCCCACTTCACGCCGGCGGGCTACGACCAGTGGTTCCGCCTCTTCCTGCCGCGCGCGGGACAGGACATGCTGCGCCTGCCCAAGCGCACCTCGGGGCTCTGGTACGCGGAGTACCTCACCACCCCGAAGGCTCAGCGCCCGTGGGTGCGGAACTACACCGTGCGCGCCGCGCGGCCTGACCTGAACGAGATCGACGTCGACTTCGTGCTGCACGCCGCGGACGACGAGACCCCGGGCGACGCCGAGCACGCCTCGGGTCCGGGGGCCGGCTTCGCCCAGGCCGCCGACCGGGGGATGCGCGTCGGCATCCTCGACCAGGGCATCACCTTCGACGCGAGCCACCCGCACGGCTGGACGCTCCTGGTGACCGACGAGTCCGGTCTGCCCGCCGTCGCGGGCATCTGCGAGTCGCTTCCCGACGACACCCGCGGCACCGCCGTCATCGAGGTCCCGACGGCCGGGGACAAGCAGGAGTTCCGGGCGCCGTCCGGCGTCGAGATCCGGTGGGTGGTGCGGTCCGACGCCCACGCCGTCCCGGGCCGGGCCGCGCTCGCGGAGCTGCACGAGCTCGAGCCGGCCGGGCCGGCCGCCGACGTGTACGCGTTCACGGTCGGCGAGTCGTCGCTGGCGACCGGCGCGCGGCGGCACCTGGTCAACGAGCGCGGTGTGCCCAAGGCGCAGGTGGACTTCGTCGGCTACTGGCGGCACGGCCGGTCCTCCCCGGGCTGAGCGACCGGGTTGCGCCGTGAGCCGCGGGCGCAGTGCGGGGCGCGGAAAAGGGTTGGTGAGGCGGGATGGGTGTGCCAGGGTCCCGGCGTGACTTCCTTCATCTCGCATCTGACCGTGGACTGTTCCGACGCCTACTCGCTGTCCCAGTGGTGGAAACCGGTGCTCGGGTACGAGGACGTGCCCGGCGACCCGAACCTGCCGGGCCACGACGAGTGCATGATCGTCGACCCCGCAGGCAAGGGGGTGCCCGTCCTGTTCATCGAGGTGCCGGAGGGCAAGTCGGTCAAGAACCGGATCCACCTCGACCTGCGCCCCAGGGCGGGCCTCCGGGACACCGAGATCGAACGGCTCATCGCGCACGGCGCCACGGTTTTCGGCGACCACCGCGGGAAGTACGGCCCCGGCACAGGCTGGGTGACCCTCGCCGATCCCGAGGGCAACGAGTTCTGCGTCCTCCGCTCCGAGGCCGAGGCCGAGGCTCAGCCGGCGCCGACAGAGGCGGCCGACGCATGAGCGCCTGGGAGATCCGGCCCGAGCGGCCCGAGGACTTCCCGGCGATCCGGAAGGTGCTGGTAGCGGCCTTCGGCGAGGACCGGGTCGCCGACGGCGTGGACCGGGTCCGTGAGTCCTGGATCTACCGGCCGGCGCTCGCGCTGGTCGCGGTGTCCGGCGGCGAGGTCGTCGGCCACGTCATGATCGACGGCTGCACGGTCACGAACGGCGCCGGCGAGCGCACGGTAGCGATGCTCACACCGCTCGCCGTCAGCCCCGAGCACCAGCGCCGCGGCATCGGTGCCGCCCTGGTGCGGGCCGCCCTCGCCGGCGCGGAGGCCGCGGGCGACCCGTACGTCGTGCTCGAGGGCAGCCCGAAGTACTACGGCGCGCTCGGCTTCCTCCCGGCCCGCGACCACGGGATCACCATGCGCCTGCCGGACTGGGCCCCGCCCGAGGCGGCCCAGGTCTACCTGCTGCCCGGCTACGACGCGGAAGACCCCGGGCTGCGGGGTGTCATCGGCTATCCGCCGGTGTTCGACTGATCTCCGACCGCCCGCACCCGGCTGGTCCTCCCGCCGGCCCGCGCCCGGCGTCAGACCCGGACGACCACCTTGCCGCGCGTGTGGCCCGTCTCGCTGGCCCGGTGCGCGTCCGCGGCGTCCGCCAGGTCGAAGACCTGCGCGATCTCCACGGTCAGCTTGCCGGCGTCGAAGAGCGCGGTGAGGGCGTCGAGGCCCGCTACGGACGGGCGCACCCAGACGTAGTGCCCGCCGTGCTCGGTACGCGCGGTGGGGTCGGCGATCGACGCGATCGTGCCGCCGTCGGCCAGGAGCCCGGCGCTCGCTGCCACCGCCCCGCCGCCGACGAAGTCGAGGACGACGTCGACACCATCGGGCGCCACGGCGCGGACCCGGTCGGCGAGACCGTCGCCATAGGTGACGGGCTCGGCGCCGAGCTTGCGCAGGAACTCGTGGTTCGCCTCGCTCGCGGTGCCGATGACGTGCGCGCCCAGCGCCTTGAGGAGCTGCACGGCGAACGCGCCGACGCCGCCGGCAGCGGCGTGCACCAGCACCGTCTGCCCCTCGACGACGCCCGCACGCTGGATCGCCTCGTACGCGGTGAGGCCCGCGAGCGGAACCGCTGCCGCCTCCTCGAAGCTCAGCGACGCGGGCTTGCGGGCCAGCGTGCGCACGGGCGCCGCGACGAGCTCGGCGAACGTGCCGCCCTGCACGGTGTCCTTGCGCACGTAGCCGTACACCTCGTCGCCCACCTGGAACTCGGGGGTGTCCAGGCCCACCTGCTCGACGACTCCGGCGACGTCCCAGCCCGGGACCGCCGGGAACACCGTGTCGATCAGGCCCTCCAGGTAGCCCTGGCGGATCTTCCAGTCGACCGGGTTCACCGACGCGGCCTTCACCCGGACGAGCAGGGTGTCAGGACCGATGTGCGGGTCGGGCTGGTCGGTGAGCTCGAGGACGTCGGCACTGCCGAACTTCGAATACGTGATGGCTCGCATGCCAGCGACAACCCACCCGACGGACGCGGCTATTCCGCGACCGCCGGATGGGCTGGGGTACAGGGTTCGGTCGCTCAGTGCAGCGGCAAGCGCGTCACCCAGTACTCGGTGTCGTCCTCGGGCGTCGTGGTGAACCGGGCGTTCGGCAGGTACAGCGCACCGGCGAAGCGGGCGATGGTGGTGGGCGTGTCGAAGTCGTCGCTGGTGCGGGTCTGCACCACCCGGCCCTTCGACGCCGTCCGGTCGAGCCGCAGCGTCGTCACCTGGTTGCTGGTGTTCTGCGCCACGTAGAGCGTGCGACCGGTCCGGAGCACACCGTCGCCGTTGGTGAGCAGCGCGTCGCCGAGGTCCACCCGGTCGGCGCGCCCGTTGTCCGGGTGGACCCGGAAGAGGCCGCCGGTCGTCGAGTTCACGACGAGCAGGCTCTTGCCGTCGGGCGCTGTGGTGATGCCGTTGGCGTTGAACCCGTCGACCTGCTCCCAGTCGCCGTGCAGGGCCAGCTCGTCGTGCGTGTCCGTGAGCCGGCCGTGCGGCCCGAGGTGCAGCCGGTGGACGACGGCGCGCTGCGAGTCGGTGAAGTACGCGTAGTCCCGGGTCACGACGACGTCGTTCACGAAGCCGCCGCCGAGGTCGTACGTCGCGAGGACCTCGCCCGAGCGTCCGTCGACGACGCGCGCGCCGCCGCCCGGGCCGCCCGCTATGAACAGGCGTCCGCGGGCGTCCACCGTCAGCCCCACCGACGGTGTACCGGGGCCCTGGCTGATCACCTTGCCCTCACCGGTCAGGAGATCGGCGCGGTAGATGTCGCCGTCGGCGAGCGAGCCGAACCAGGCGACCGGGCCTGCCGTCGTGATCCCCTCGGGCTGGAAGCCGTCGGGCAGCTCTATGCGGTCAGGGAGCTCGACCTGGGGAAAGGGGTCGCGCAGGCCGTGGGCCGGCTGCGGCGCGAGCAGCAGTGCGGTGGAGCCGCTGGGGGTGGCTCCGGGTGCGGCGACAGCTGTCGCCGGGACGGCCGCGAGCGTGATCGCGGCAAGGATGGCCGTAGGGGCGGCCAGACGCTTGGGGTAGCTGAACATCCATGTCCTCCGTCCGTCGCGCAACACGGTACGTCCGTAGCCGGCCGAAGAATAGGAATGTGCAGTAAAAGTGTGCCAAGCGGCCCGCCCTCACGCCTGCCCGGGTAGCTCCGCCACCACCTCGTCCGGCGACTTGTCCGGCCGCCAGCCGCGCCACACGGAGTGCCGCATCCGCCGCTCGCCCGACGCGCCGTCGCTGCCCTCCACCCAGTCGGCGTACGTCACCTCGCCCACCAGCCTCGGCGTGACCCAGCGCGCGTCCGACGCGTCCTCCTTCGGCACGCCGGACGCGCCGGGCGTCTTGCGCTCCATCCCCCGGAGCTCGGCGGTGATCTCCCGGCGCTCGCGTTCGGTGAAGCCCGTCCCGACACGGCCGACGTAGCGCAGGCCGTCGCCGTCCGCGCCCTGCTCGGGGACCGCCATGAGCAGTGAACCCATCACCGAGGCGTTCGCCCGGCCCGGACGCCAGCCCACGATGACCACCTCCTGCATGGCACTGTGCTTGAGCTTGAGCCACTCCCGCGAGCGCCGTTCCGCGTAGGTGGAGGTGCGGCGCTTGGCGACCACGCCCTCCAGCCGCAGGGTGCGGGAGGTGCGCATAGCGGCGTCGAGGTCGCCGTCGAACACGGGTGGGAGGTGGATGGGGGCGCGCGGGGTGACGAGGGACTCGAGCAGCTCGCGCCGTTCGGTCCAGGGCTCGCGGGTGACGTCGTCGCCGTCGGCCTCAAGGACGTCGAAGAGCATGAGGTCGACCTGGACGCGGGCCCTGGCGCGTGCGACGTCGGCCTCCTTGCGGAGGTTGGCGCGGTGCTGGAGGCGGCGGAAGTCGGGGCGGCCGTCCCGGTCGAGGGCGACGATCTCGCCGTCGAGCACGACGGGCAGCCGGGACGGGTCGACCTGGCCCGCGAGCGCCGCCAGCTCGGGGAAGGTGACCGTGAGGTCCTGGCCGGAGCGGCTGATGAGGCGCACCGTGTCGGGGTCCTGGACGTGGGCGAGGGTGCGGAACCCGTCCCACTTCATCTCGAACATCCAGTCGTCGGGTTCGGTGAACTCGCCGGGCGCGGCGTTGGTGGCGAGCATGGGCCGCCGCGACCGCTCGCTCTTGCCCGGCGGGGTGCTGGACTTTCCCTTCCGGCCTGTGGGGGAGGACGAGGATCGGGCGCTCGACGGGGCGGGGGAGCCTGGCTGGGACTTCGTCAGGTGGATGAGCCAGTTGTTCTCGGCGTCGCCGTCGCGGCCGCCGGTGCGGATCAGGGCCAGGCGGCGGGCGCCGCGCTCGGCGGAGCGGAGGGTGACGATCACCTCGTCGTCGCGCCACTTCTCGAGCTCGTAGGTGCCCGAGTCCCAGATGGTCACCTCCCCGGCGCCGTACTCGCCGGCCGGGATGGTGCCCTCGAAGGAGCCGTACTCCAGGGGGTGGTCCTCGGTCTGCACGGCGAGGTGGTTCTTGGTGGGGTCGGTGGGCTCGCCGCGGGGGAGTGCCCAGCTGACGAGCACGCCGTCGTGCTCGAGGCGGAAGTCCCAGTGCAGCCGGCGGGCGTGGTGCTCCTGGATGACGAAGGTGGGTGCGTCCGGCCCCTCGGTGGCCGAGCCTGTCCCTTCGGTGGTCGAGCCTGTCGAGACCTCCTCCGGCCCGAACGGCTCCGGCGTCTTCGCGGGGTCCCGCTTGGCCCGGTACGTTCCCAGCTTCTCGAAGGTGGCCAGCCGCTCCGTCGTCGGCTCCAGCGCTGACAGGTGACCCTCGAGGAGGGGCGCGAGGAGGTCGCCGTCGGCCTCGATGCGCGCCACCACCTCCTCGGGCGTGAGCTGGGCCAGGCCGGGGTCCTCCAGCTCGTCCCAGGTGCGGGGCGCGGCGACCCACGGCTGCTCGCGTCCGCGCAGGGAGTAGGGCGCGATGGTGGTCTTGCTGCCGTTGTTCTGGGACCAGTCGACCAGCACCTTGCCCGACCGCAGCTTCTTGCTCATGTCGCTGACGACGAGGTCCGGGTGCTCGGCCTCGAGGTAGCGCGCGAGCTCGTGCGCGACGGCGGAGACGGCGTCGGAGTCGAGGCGCGTGTCCTGCGCCTTGCCCAGGGCCGCGTACAGGTGGATGCCCTTGGAGCCGGACGTGACGGGGTAGGGCTCCAGGCCCATGCCCTGCAGGATCTCGCGCGCCCAGCGGGCTACCTCCGCGCACTCGGCCAGGCCCGCTCCGGGGCCGGGGTCGAGGTCGAGCACGAGGCGGTCGGGGTCCAGGCGCGCGCCCGTGCGGCCGAACTGCCACTGCGGGGTGTGCAGCTCGAGGGTCGCGGTCTGGCCCAGCCATGTGAGGGTCGCGAGGTCGTTGACCAGCACGTAGTCGTTGGAGGAGGTCTTGTGCTGGATCGACCGGCGCTTGACCCAGTCGGGGGTCGACGCGTCGAGGTTCTTCTGGAAGAACATCTGTCCGCCGGTGCCGTCGGGCCAGCGCTTGCGTGTCGCGGGCCGGTTGGCGGCGTGCGGCAGCAGTACCGGCGCGACCTGCGTCAGGTAGTGCAGCACCTCGCCCTTGGTGGTGCCCGACGCCGGGTACATCACCTTGTCGAGGTTGCTCAGACGCAGGCGGTGCCCCTCGACCATGACCGTCTGCTGTGTGGACGCCATCCCACCATCGTGCAGCGAGTCGCGTTCCCTTGCCCAGGAGTCGCGGAGGTGACGAGCAGATGACGTCGTCGAGATCACGTCGCAGGGGGTCGTGACGGCGGCCGTTACTCCGTTAGGCTCCGGCGAGTGATTTCGGACAGCCTTGCGATCGACGTGCTGGCAGCGCCCCGGGCGACTGCCGGCGACACCTCCTCGATCGCCCGACCTCAGCAGCTCACCGTCTACGGCGCCGAGTGGTGCCGCGACTGCCGCCGCAGCAAGGCGGTGCTCGACGTCCGCCGCGTGCAGTACGTCTACGTGGACCTCGTCGCCGACCCCACCCGCGCGGACGAGGCCGAGGCCCTGACCGGGCGAAAGACCATCCCGGTCCTGGTGTTCCCCGACGGCTCGCAGCTCGTGGAGCCCACCAACGCGGAGCTGTGCGCGAAGCTGGACCGCGCGGGCCTCTGACCGTCGGCCCAGACCGAAACCTGGGCATGTGGTGCGCTTGGGGCGCACTATAGAAGGATGAGGGCGATCTGGAAGGGTGCCGTGACCTTCGGCCTCGTCAACGTTCCGGTCAAGCTGTACAGCGCGACCGAGGACCACGACGTCCCGCTGCATCAGGTACACGACGCCGACGGTGGACGTATCCGGTACAAGCGTGTGTGCGAGATCGACGGTGAGGTGGTGCCGTACGAGCACATCGACCGCGCTTACGACGACGGTGAGCGCACGGTGGTGCTCACCAAGAAGGACCTCGCCGATCTCCCGGCCGAACGGGACCGCGAGATCTCGGTGGTGGAGTTCGTGCCCAGCGAGCAGATCGACCCGATCATGCTCGACAGGACGTACTACCTCGAGCCCGACTCCAAGTCCACGAAGGCGTACGTGCTGCTGCGCCGCACGCTGGAGGAGACCGACCGCACCGCCGTCGTGAAGTTCGCGCTCCGTCAGCGCACCAGGCTGGCAGCGTTGCGCGTGCGCGACGAGGTGCTCGTGCTGCAGACCCTCCTGTGGGCCGACGAGATCCGCGAGGCCGCGTTCCCGGCCCTCGACGAGCCGGCGAAGGTCTCCGAGAAGGAGCTCACGATGTCGGCACAGCTCGTCAGCAGCTTCGAGGCGGACTTCACGCCCGAGGACTACGAGGACGAGTACCAGGTACAGCTGCGCAAGCTCGTCGAGGCCAAGCTCGAGTCGGGCGAGTCCGTCGACACGGCGGCGACGTTCGGCGAGGCGGCCGAGGGGGACGGCGAGGGCGCGGAGGTGGTCGACCTCATGGAGGCGCTCAAGCGCAGCGTCGCGGAATCGAAGTCGAAGTCGAAGTCCGGTTCACGATCTACCTCCACCACGGCCTCGAAGACGGCCTCGAAGACGGCCTCGAAGACGGCCTCGAAGACGAGGTCGAGGTCGAAGTCCCAGAAGGCCGGCTGACCGGGTCAGCCGCGCAGCCGCTCCGCCAGTCCGCGCTCGCCGGCCCGCATCACGTGGGCGTGGGCCCAGGCGAGCGGTGCGGGGCCGATCCGTGCGGCGATCCGGAACCATGCGGGGATCGGGGACACCAGCCAGAGGAGCTGGACCTCGGTCGAGCCTTCGTTGGTCGACTCTCTGCTGGTCGACCCTCTGCTGGTCGAGCTAGTCGAGACCCCGGAACCGTTCCCGACGGCGCGCACCGTCACGTCGGCACTCCCCACGAGGTCGCCGGACACGTCGAGCAGCGCGCGACCCGGCTCGCCGTCCGACGGTGCCGCCGTCTGCCTCAGATCGAGCCGAAACTGTAGCGAGTACCCGAGCGGGCTCCGAACCCGCAGGTCAGCCCATGTCCCGGCCCCAGCCAGCCGGTCCGGCCCGACGACGGGTCCGGTCGCCGCGGCGGTGAGCCCCGGCCACCAGTCGGGCCAGGTGAACCGCGGGTCGGCCAGCACCGACCAGACCCGTGCCACAGGTGCGGCCGGCCGCCAGACGGACTCGAGCGTGAACACCGCGCCATCGTGCCGTCCGTCCCCGGCAGACCGGTCACCGACCCGCCGAACCGCAAGCTGATCGTGGAGGCCGCCGCCGACCGCCACCGGAATCGGCCGAACTCGGCCGAACTCGGCCGAACCGCAAGTTGCCGGTCGATGCCGCCTTCGGGTGCCGCCGAACCGCAAGCTGATCGTCAGGTTGGATGCCGAACCGCAAGCTGATCGTCAGGTTGGATGCCCGAACCGCAAGCTGATCGTCAGGTTGGATGCCGAACCGCAGGTTCTGAGTCGATATGGGTGCCCAGTGACTCGTCCGCATCGGTTCGGCGCCCGGGAACACCATCAAGTTTCGGTTCGGCGCTGGGACACGGCTCGATTGGCGAGCAACTTGCGGTTCGGCGCCGCAGTCCGCCCGGCGCCTCCGCCACCGACCCACCGACCCGCCGGACCCACCGACCCGCCGGACCCACCGACCCGCCGGACCCACCGACCCGCCGGACCCACCGACCCGCCGGACCCACCGACCCGCCGCAGCCACCGACCCGCCGCAGCCACCGACCCGCCGGAGACACCGACCCGCCGGAGACACTGGACAGCGGTTCACCAGGCAAGCCGCGGGTGGACGCACCCCATGACAAGGTAGAGCCGATGAGTCGTACCAAACCGCCCCTCTGGCTGCGCTGGACCCTGACCGGCGTAGCCGCAGCCCTGGTGGCCCTCATGTTCGGGATCACCACCGCGCAGGCAGACCTGAGCCTCGGCCCGCACGAGGCCACGTACTCGGTCACAGCGGACGACAGACTGGTCGCGGACCTCGGTCCGCTCGGCACCGTCGTCACCGACTCCCCGCTGCCGCTCACGCTCGGCGTGCGGATCACCGTGCACGAGATCCCCGCCGACCTCTCCGCGGTGGACACCGCCAGCTTCGACGCGCTCGTGGGCGACCTCGACGGGTATCTCCAGTTCTTCGACAGCCCGCAGCAGACGGTGCGGACCGTCACGTGGGCGCTGGTCTGGGACGCGCTCCGTGGCGCGGGCGTGGCGGCAGTGGTGCTGGTCGCCGCCGGGTTCGGCCTGCGGGCCCTGCTCGGGCCTGCCCGACGCCGGGAGCTCGGCCGGACGCTCGCACCGCGCACCGGGAAGATCACCGGCGGGGTGCTCGTCGCGGTGCTCGTGGCCGCGACCGTCACGGCGAGCGCCGGGCCCCAGGAGCGGGCCGCGCTGCCTGCTTCGCCGGTGTTCGCGGGGACGGCGCTGGAGGGTGCGCGCATCACGGGCCGCCTGGCGGGCGTCATCGACACGTACAGCGGCCAGCTGGTCGAGACATATCAGGCGAACGAGGTGTTCTACGCGGGGGCGCGGGAGCGGCTGAACGAGGCGTGGGACGCGCGGGTCGCGCAGCAGCAGGAGGCGGAGGAGGGCGGTCCGGTACCGACGGGCTCGGCGTCAGCCACTCCGGAGGGAACCGACTACGTGACGTTGCTGCTGGTCTCGGACCTGCACTGCAACACGGGGATGACGCCGTTGATCCGTGATCTGGCCGACCGGCTGGGGCCGGACGTCATGCTGAATGCCGGGGACACGACGATCAACGGTACGAGCGTGGAGTCGGTGTGCGTGGACTCGTTCGCGTCCGCCGTGCCCGACGGGGTCCCGTTCGTGGTCGCGGACGGCAACCACGACTCCCGCCTGACGACCGCGACGGAGCTCGCGAACCGGCAGATCGTGCTGGACGGCGATGTGGTCGAAGTGGAGGGTGTGCGCATCCTCGGCGACCGGGACCCGCTGGAGACGCGGATCGGTGGCGGGACGGTGATGGCGCGTGAGGAGACGCCCCAGGAGGCCGGCGACCGCCTGCGGGACGTGGCGTGCGACGCGGCGGGGGAGCCGGGGCTCGGCGGGTTCACCGCGGAGGACCGTGTCGACCTGCTGCTGGTCCACCAGCCGGCGGTGGGTGACGCGGCGCTGGAGTCGGGCTGCGTGCCGTTCCAGATCTCCGGGCACATGCACAAGCGGATCGGGCCGGACGTCGTGGGGTACGGCGTGCGGTACGTGAACGCCAGCACCGGCGGGGCGACGAAGGGCAACACGTCGGTGGGGCCGCTGCGGGACTCGTCGGAGATGACCGTGCTGCGTTTCGACCCCGAGCGCCGGCACTTCGTGGACTGGCAGCTGGTCGAGGTCACCACCGAGGGGGAGGCGGTGGTGGGCGAGCGGCAGCCGTTCCCGCCAACGGTCCCGCTGCCCGACGAGGTTCCCGGCGACGACGTCGGCGGTGTGCTGTCCGGCATCGGGTCCTCTCCGTCGCCGTCCGCCCAGGACAACTAGGCTTGGCGCGTGGAGATCACAACCGACCCGGCCGAGCTGACGCCCGTCGCCCAGGACTACCTGAAGGCGGTGTGGTCTGCCCAGGAGTGGTCGGACGAGAAGGTGACCACCAAGCATCTCGCCGACCGGCTGGGTGTGGGCGCCTCCACAGTCTCGGAGACGGTGCGCCGCCTGTCCGGGCAGGGCCTGCTGGAGCACGAGCGGTACGGCGCCATCCGCCTGACCGACGACGGGCGCCGTCTCGCCCTCGTGATGGTGCGCAGGCACCGGCTCCTGGAGACCTTCCTCGTGGACCAGCTCGGTTACGGGTGGGACGAGGTGCACGACGAGGCAGAGGTGCTAGAGCACGCGGTCTCCGACGTCTTCGTCGAACGCATGGCCGCCCGGCTGGGCAACCCGTCGCGCGATCCCCACGGCGACCCGATCCCGGCGGCCGACGGCACGGTGGTGCGGCCCTCCGCCGTACCCCTGTCGTCGATGCATGCCGGTGACGCCGGCACGGTGGCCCGCATCTCCGACGCCGACCCCGAGGCGTTGCGCTATCTCGCAGAGCTCGGCCTGGACCTGGACATGCGGGTCGAGGTCACGACGCGACGGGAGTTCGCCGGCACGGTAGCCGTGTCGTGGCAGGCGGCCGGCGAGCCGGCCGGTGCGTCCGAGCGGGTGGCCGATCTCGGCCTGCTGGCGGCTTCCCGCGTGTGGGTCACGCAGGAGTAGTCTCCTCTCCGTTCCCCCTCTTGCTCGTCGCCGGTGTCGCCGACGGTCCCCCGAATCGATACGACACTCCTGGAGACCCCATGGCGACCAGCCCCTCCCAGCCTGCTCCCGACGAGACGTCCGGCAAGAGCTCGATGCGCCGCGCGGCGCCCGCGCTCGTCGCGCTGGCCGTCGGCGGCTTCACCATCGGTACCACCGAGTTCGCGGCGATGGGCCTGCTGCCCGACGTCGGCGCCGACCTCGGCGCGACCGACCCTCAGGTGGGGCACACCATCACGGCGTACGCGCTCGGCGTCGTCGTCGGGGCGCCACTGCTGACCGTCGCCGCGGCGCGCATGTCGCGCAAGCGCCTGCTGCTCGTGCTGATGGGCGCCTACACGCTCGCGAACGTGCTGTCCGCTGCGGCACCGGACATCGGCTGGCTCGTCGTCGGCCGGTTCCTCGCGGGCCTCCCGCACGGCGCCTTCTTCGGCGTCGGTGCGGCGGTGGGCGCCGCCGTCGCGGGGCCCGCCCAGCGGGGCCGTGCCGTCGCGACCATGATGACGGGCCTGACCATCGCGAACATCGTCGGCGTCCCGCTGTCCACCTGGGTCGGCCAGACCTTCGGGTGGCGCACGTCCTACGTGCTGATCGGTGCGCTCGGCATCGCGACCCTGCTCGGGCTGTGGCGTCTCGTTCCGGCCGCCGCCGGGGGGCCCGGGCGTTCGGTGCGCACCGAGCTGGCGACGCTGCGGAACGTGCCCCTGTGGTTCGCGTTCGTGACGGGCGCCATCGGCTTCGGCGGCATGTTCGCGGTCTACACCTACGTGGCTCCCACGATGACCGGCGTGACCGGCCTGCCCGGCGGGGCAGTGCCCTGGGTGCTCGCGCTGTTCGGCGTCGGGATGACCGTCGGCATGCAGATCGGCGGCCGGCTGGCCGACCGAGGTGTGCTGCGTGCAGTAGTGATCGGCTTCGCGACGACCGCCGCCTCGCTGGTGCTGTTCGCCCTGACCGGTGGCTGGGTGGTACCCGCACTGGCCTCGCTGTTCCTGCTCGGTGTGACGTCGCAGATCCTGGGCCTCGCGTTCCAGACCCGGCTCATGGACCTGTCGCCCGGCGCACCGTCGCTCGGCGCGGCCCTGTGCCACGCCGGGCTCAACGTGGCCAACGGCGCCGGAGCGTTCCTCGGCGGCGTCGTGATCGACGCGGGCTGGGGCTACCTCGCCCCGGCCTGGGCCGGGGCAGTGGTCACGGTTCTCGGGCTCGCCCTGATCCTGGCGTTCGGGCGGCAGCGGGTCGTCCACCAGCCGGCGGAGACAGTTCAGTGACCTTGATTTCAGCAATGTCCCAGACTTGGCCGGTAGCGTTAGCCGCGTGACCGATACCGGGGCGACCACGACGTCGTCGGACAGTGCGATCAGCGACCAGAACGACGTTGCCGTACCAGGCCCTGCGCCGCTCAGCGGGCGGGCCCTCGGGCTGCTGCTGGTGGTGCTCGGCGGCATCGGGTTCGCCGGCTCGATGTGGCTGGCGATCGAGAAGTACCTGGCGTTCGTCGAGCCGGAGCGGACGGCGTCGTGCACCATCAACCTGTTCGTCACGTGCACAGCCGCCATGGACTCGTGGCAGGGCGCGCTGCTCGGCTTCCCGAACCCCTACCTGGGTCTGGCGGCGTTCCCCGTCGTCATCACCACGGGTGTCGTGGTGCTGGTCGGCGCGCGACTGCCCCGCTGGTACTGGGTGTCGCTGCTCGTCGGGACCCTGGTGGGCCAGGCGCTCGTGTTCTTCCTGATGGCGACCAGCTTCTACGTCATCGTCGCGCTGTGCCCGGCCTGCATGATCGTGTGGACCATCATGTGGCCGCTGCTCTGGTTCCAGCTGGTGCGGGGGGTGCAGTCCGGTGACCTCCCCGTCGGCGCCGGCCTGCGGGACGCGATAGTCGGCAACCGCGGCATCATCCTGGTGATCGGCTATGTGGCGGCCGTGGCGTGGCTGATGCTCGCTGTGGGCGGGCCGTTGGTCGACTCGTTCTGACGGCTGTCCTCCAGGGAAACAGGTACCACGCCGGGTGTGTTGCTGTGCGTAGACCGCTGTTGCTCGAGAACCAGAACGTGAAGTCGGTGTCGATGGTCGTGGTCAGCAGCGGCACCCTCGGCACGGCCAGCGGCAGCTGGGCGCCGCGC
>NZ_JBFAKY010000036.1:0-54616 GCF_040656015.1 Promicromonospora sp. NPDC050249
GCCTGTCCGAGTCTCTCTGGGTATCGCCAGGGAGACTCGGACAGGCGCTCTACTTCGCAGACCCTGCTACAGGCGGGGCGCCACGCCCGACTTCAGGAGGCCGTACACGTACGCCTCGGTGACCGCCTCCCAGGCCGCCTCGACCACGTTGGGCCCCACGCCGACCGTGGACCACGAGTGCTCCCCGTCGGTGGTCTCGATCAGCACACGCGTGATCGCGTCGGTACCGAGCTCCTGGTCGAGGATCCGTACCTTGAAGTCGATGAGCTCGAACCGGCTGAGCTCCGGGTAGACCCGGGACAGCCCGGTCCGCAGCGCGTGGTCCAGCGCGTTGACCGGGCCGTTGCCCTCACCCGTCGTCACGATGCGCTCGCCGCCGGCCCGGATCTTGACGGTCGCCTCGGCCACCGCGACGGCGTCGGGCGCGTGGACCGACGGCGGCGCCGCGCCGGCGGGGACGGTCTCGATGATGGTCCGCCACGACTCGACCGTGTAGAACTCCGGGCGTTCGCCCAGCTCCGACCGCAGCAGCAGCTCGAACGACGCGTCGGCGGCCTCGTAGGTGTAGCCGGCCGCCTCGTCCTCCTTCACGCGGTTCGTGACCCGGGACAGCAGCTCGCCCTGGCCCGCGAGGTCGAAGCCCAGCTCGCGCCCCTTGAGTTCGATCGAGGCCCGGCCGGCCATGTCGGAGACGAGCATGCGCATGTCGTTGCCCACCAGGGTGGGGTCCGTGTGCTGGTACATGTCCGGGTCCACCCGGATGGCGCTGGCGTGCAGGCCGCCCTTGTGCGCGAACGCGCTCGCCCCGACGTACGGCTGGCGCGCGAAGGGCGAGATGTTCGTGATCTCGCTGATGGCGTGCGAGATCCGGGCGGCCTCCCGCAGGCCGCCGTCGGCCAGGAGCGACATGCCGGCCTTCAGCTCCAGGTTGGCGACGACGGTGACGAGGTCGGCGTTGCCCGTGCGCTCGCCGTACCCGTTGACCGTGCCCTGGACGTGCGTCGCGCCCGCCTCGACCGCGGCGAGCGAGTTCGCGACGGCGCACCCGCTGTCGTTGTGCGCGTGCACGCCGAGCCTCTGCTCCGGGCCGACGCCGGTCCGGGCGCGCAGCTCGTGCACCACCTCGCCGACCCAGGTCGGCAGCATGCCGCCGTTGGTGTCGCAGAGCGTGACGACCTCCGCCCCCGCCTCGAACGCGGTGGTGACGGCGCTCGTCGCGTACTCGGCGTCGTGCCGGTAGCCGTCGAAGAAGTGCTCGGCGTCGAGGACCACACGGCGGCCCTCCGCGACGAGGAAGCTGACGGTGTCGGCGATCATCGCAAGGTTCTCGGCGCGGGTGGTCTTCAGCGCCCGCTCCACGTGCCGCACGTCCGACTTGGCCACGAGCGTCACGACAGGGGTCGCGGCGTCGAGCAGGGCGCGCACCTGCGGGTCGTCGCCCGCCCGGACGCCGGCTCGGCGCGTCGCCCCGAACGCCGCGAGCACCGCGTTCTTCAGGGTGAGCTCCGTGGCCGCCCGCGCGAAGAAGTCGGTGTCCTTGGGGACCGCACCCGGCCAGCCGCCCTCGATGTAGCCGACGCCCAGCTCGTCGAGGAGTACCGCGATAGCGAGCTTGTCGGAGACGGAGAGGCTCATCCCCTCCTGCTGCGCGCCGTCGCGCAACGTCGTGTCGTACACCTGGAACGAGGCGGTGGTCATCGATGCTCCCAACGATGTGTCTGACGAGATGGCTGCCGGGCCCGCTGGAGCGGGACTGACTGGCCAACAAAAAAAGACCCTCCGAGTGTGGAAGGTCTGCGCGTCCGGTGGGGTGTCTCCGGACGCGCTAAGAAATGATGATCACCAGTCGCAGGGTGGAGCGCGGGGTCGTCATGCGGGTCATCGTGCCACAGCCCCGCAGGCGACGGAAGTCGTGACCAGCAGGCGGACCACCTTCCGTTGACATCCGATACTTACTCGGTAACTATTGCGACCGGGACGTAGTTACCCGGTAAGCAAACGACAAGGAGAGTGAGCCCGCGTGTCCATCCGCCAGGGGTTCCTCGCACTGCTCAGCGAACAGCCCATGCACGGCTACCAGCTCCGCCAGGAGTTCGAGCGCCGCACGGGCGGCGCGTGGCCGCTCAACATCGGGCAGGCCTACACGACGCTCTCGCGCCTGCAGCGCGACGGCCTCGTGGAACCCGTCGTGGACGGCGCAGAGGACTCACCCGAGCAGTTCCGCCTCACCGGCGCAGGCATCGCCCAGGCCAAGGTCTGGTGGAGCACCGCCGTCGGACGGGAACGGCCGGGCCGCGACGAGCTGGCGATCAAGCTCGCCCTCGCGGTCACCGTGCCAGGGGTGGACGTCGCGGCGGTGGTGCGGCGGCAGCGGGACGAGACGCTGCGTGCCCTGCGAACGCTGACCAGGCAGAAGCGCGACCTCGACCCCGCTACCGACCTCGCCCACTCCCTCGTGCTGGAGTCCCAGGTCTTCGCCGCGGAGGCCGAGGTGCGCTGGCTCGACCACGTGGAGGCGTCGGTCGCCGCGTACGGGCCGGCGCGAACACGAACAGCAGGAACAGCAGATACAGAGACAGCAGGGACAGCAGGTGGGAACACCAGGCCCAGCACGCCCACCGGGGCACCGACCAAGGAGATGACGCGATGAGTGTCCCGCTCGAGATGAAGGGCATCACCCGGACCCACGGGCGCGGCGCGGGCGAGGTGCACGCCCTGCGTGGCATCGACCTGACGGTCCGCGAGGGTGAGCTCGTGGCGGTCATGGGACCGTCCGGATCGGGCAAGTCCAGCCTGCTGAACATCGCCGGTGGCCTCGACAGCCCGACGTCGGGCAGCGTGCACGTAGCCGGTACGGACATCGCACGCCTGGGTGCGCGCGAGCGGGCCGCCGTGCGGCGGCGGGACGTCGGCTTCGTGTTCCAGGACCTGAACCTGGTGCCCGCACTCACCGCCGTGGAGAACGTGGCACTGCCTCTCGAGCTCGACGGCGTGCGGCCGGGCGCCGCTCGGGCCGACGCCGAGGCGGCGCTCGCCGAGGTCGGGCTGCCCGAGGTGGCGGACCGGTTCCCCGAAGACCTGTCGGGCGGCCAGCAGCAGCGCGTGGCGATCGCGCGCGCCCTGGTCGGGCGGCGCAGGCTGGTGCTGGCGGACGAGCCGACCGGAGCGCTCGACTCCGTGACCGGCGAGTCCGTGCTGCGCCTGCTGCGCGCACGCGTCGACTCCGGAGCGGCAGGGCTGCTCGTCACGCACGACGCACGGTACGCGGCGTGGGCGGACCGGACGGTGCACCTGCGCGACGGCCTGGTCGCGGGGACCGACGGCGGTCTCGGTACGGACCTCGACGAGCTGCAGGGCGCGGACGCATGAGTGGCCAGATCCCGGGCAGCGACCGGCCGACCACAGGCACGCGGTACCGGCAGGCGCTCGGCCGCTGGCGGCTCGCACTCCGGCTGGCGCGGCGCGAGCTGCGCCGGCACACCGGGCGGGCGGTGCTCATCGCGGTGATGGTGGCGCTGCCCGTGGCGGCGGGGTCGTTCCTGGTGACCACGCTGGAGTCGAACGAACCGTACGCACCGGCCAAGGTCGAGGCGGAGCTGGGGCCCGGGCTGCAGGCGACGATCGAGGGCATCGGCGGGCCGGTCGCGCAGTTCCGGCAGCCGGACGACGATCGCTGGTTCTGGGACCCGGTGGGCTGGAACACGTACTACGAGGACGACCTGGTCACCACGTCGTACGAGGAGCTCGAGCAGGACATCGAGAACCTCCTGCCCGACGGCGACCGGCTGGTCCGGGCGCTCAAGGGCGAGGTCCGCCTGGAGGACGGCGACGACGCCACCATGTCGGTCGCCGTCCAGACGGACTTCACCGAACCCGACGTCGCGGCCCGGTTCCCGCTCCACGAGGGCCGGCTCCCCCGCGGCGGCGAGATCGCCGTCACCGAGCACCACAGGGACCTGGGATTCGACCTCGGCGACACCGTCGAGGTGACGCTGCAGGACGGAACCACGACCACCGCGACGATCAGCGGCGTCGCACCTCGGTACATCGGCAGGATCTCGCCGGTCCTCCTGCCGGAGCCCGGGCCGCTCTCCCCGCCGGAGGAGGTCACCTCGGCACGCTTCGACTTCCCGCTGTGGTACGTGACAGGGCACGAACCCGTCACCTGGTCCGATGTCCAGGACATCAATGCCGCCGGCGCGTTCGTGACCAGCAGGGACGTACTTCTCGACCCGCCGCCGACGTCCGCCGAGGACTCCGGGCTCGGGTACATCAGCTGGGACTCCGTCGCCGTCATCCTTGCGCTGGTCGTCGTCGGGCTCCTGGAGGCGATCTGGCTCATCGGGCCGGCCTTCGCCGTCGGGGCGCGGCGCGACACTCGGTCGCTCGCCCTGCTGGCCGTCAACGGGGCGTCCGCACCGACCCTGCGCGCCGTCATGCTCGCCCGCGGGCTGCTCACCGGGGCAGTCGGGTCAGTCGTCGGCCTGGGCCTGGGGATCGCGGCGGCGGCCGTGCTCGTCCAGGCGGTCCCCGACCGGCTCCCCGCGCTACGCCTGCCCGGAGTCTCGCTCGCCGTCGTCCTGCTGGTCGGCGTCCTTGTCGCCGTCGCCTCCGCCTGGCCGCCCGCCCGGCGGGCCGCCCGCGCCGACGTCGTCATGGCGCTGGCCGGACGGCGGCCCACGGTCACCGCATCGCACCGGCTCACTGTCGTCGGCGCGGCCGCGGCGGTCGGCGGCGTCGTCCTTGCCGTGGTCGCGGGTACCCAGAGCTGGGCCGTCGGGCTGGCGGCCGGCATCGTGGTCGCGGACCTCGGTCTCATCCTCGCCTGCGGCGGCATCGTCGCCCTGCTCGGCAGGGCCGCCCACCGGCTGCCCTGGACCTGGCGCTTCGCCCTGCGTGACGCCGCCAGGTACCGGGCCCGCACCGTGCCGGCCATCGCGGCAGTGCTGGTCGCCATGGCCGGAGCGTCCGCGGCGCTGACCTACCTGGACGCCGAGGAGGTCGTCATGAAGCTCCCGCAGTACGAGCCGTGGGCCTCGACCGGGACGGTGGCGCTGACACCGGGCTACGGGCGGGTCTTCTCGAAGGACGAGTCCGAACGACTTCAGGAGATCGTCGACGGGACGCTCCCCGACGCCGGTCCGGTCCTGCCCGTCCCGATGGCGTTGGCTCCCGCCGACGCCGCCGGTGATGCGGGAACAGGCTCTCACCGGGGTCTGATCGACCTGTTCGTCCGCCCGGTCGGTGCGGCTGACAGCGACGACGTCCTGTTCGCCGACCTCGGCCGGTGGCCTGGCCCCGTCGTCAGCGACGGATCGGACCGGGACCTGCTGCACGCGCTCGGCATCCCCGAGGACCACGTCGACCAGGTCGCGGAGGCGCTCGCCGACGGACGCCTCCCGCTGCCGTCCTCGTACGTGGACAAGAACGGGAACGCGCGTGTGAGCGTGCGCATGGCATTCAGCGACGTCTCGCCCCGGAAGGACGTGGTGCTCCCTGCGGTCGCCGTCGGCGGCCCCCAGGAACGGCTCCCGAACCTCCCGATCCTGCCGGAGGCGCTCCTGGACGAGATCGGCGCCGAGCCCGCGACGGGTGCGTACCTGATCGAGAACCCGGCGGTCCCGTCGGACGAACAGGTGACGCTCCTGCAGGCCCGGGCCGACGCCGAGCTCGTCGGCTTCGACACGGACAGGAGGCTGAGGGTCGACGTCGAGTCGGGCGAGCACGCGGAGGGCTACGTCTCGAACGTGGTGGGGCCCTTCGCCACACCGTGGAGCGGCGGTGCCCAGCCGGTCATGGGCCTGGCGATCGCGCTCGCCGCGGTGTTCCTCGCGCTCGTCGGTACCTGGTCGGCGGTGGCGCTGTCCGCGGTCGACGCCCGGCCCGACCTGGCGACACTCGCCGCGGTGGGCGCCGGCCCGTCGGCCCGGCGCCGGGTGGTGGCGGCGCAGGCGGCGACGATCTCGGTGATCGGATCGGTGCTCGGTCTCGTGGTGGGCACGCTGATCGGTGTCGGGTGGACGCTGCTGACCAGCTTTCCGCTCGCCGTCCCGTGGCAGCAGCTCGCCGCGCTCGCGATCGCCGTACCGGTCCTGGCCACGGTCGCCGCCTGGACGGTGACCAGCACCCGCGTCACCCCGGCCCGCCGTCGGCCCTCGTGAGCACGGCGATCCGGACCTTGCATCACAAGGCTTGCAATGCAAGACTTGCGAGGCAAGCCTTGCTACGCAAGACCACACGCCGACCTATGCCGACGGCCCATGCCCGCAGCACCCCGAACCGTCCAGGATCCGAGGAGGACCGATGAGGCTCGCACGCCGCGTCACCTATGGCACGCTCAGCATGTTGCTCGCCACGGCCGTGGCACAGGTCGACTTCTGGCCGCTGTCCGCCTACAAGCTGTTCAGTGGCGTGCGCACCGACACGGTCACCTCCACCCGGCTGGTCGCCACCCTCGACGACGGGCGGGAGGCCACGGTCGGCCGGGGCACGGATCCCGTGCTCAGCCCCACCCAGGGCTTCCTCCCCCGGCTCGCGGACGCCGACCCCGGCACGCGACGGGTCATGCTCACCACCTGGCTGGAGGAGGCCGGCCTGGACCCGGCGGAGGTCCGCGAGCTGCGTACCGAACGTGTGCTCCGGGTGGTCGATCCCACGACGCTCTCCTGGTCCGAGACCGTGGAGAGCGTCTCCTGGACCGGTGGCCCCGTCACCGGGAGCGGGCTGTGAGCTCCCTGTTCCGGAGCATGGCCGCACTGCTCCGGAGGCTGGACGCCGCGCTGGTCTCCCCCGGCCCGGGCGGACGTCTCCTCACCCTGCAGACGTTGCTGGTCCTCCTGTTCGGCCTGCGGCTCGCGACGCGGGACTGGACGCTGATCGCGCACCGCCCGGCGGAGCTCACCGAGCACCTCTGGCTCCTCGGCTGGCTGCCGGGCCCGATGCCGGCGCCCGTGCTGACCGCTCTGCAGGTCGCGGGGCTCGCCGGTGTCGCGCTGGTGCTGACCCGCCGGGCGCCGCGTGCCGGGTTCGCCCTCGCCTGGGGTGCGCTGCTCGTGCTGGCGGGGCTCTGGGGTGCGTCAGGGAAGTTCACGCACAACGACCTGCTGGGCCTCACCGTCGCCTTCCCGCTCCTGTTCGCCCGGATGCCGGACGACCCCGGGGACCGGTTCGGGGACCCGCACGAGCCCTCTGCCGAGGACCGTGACCCAGCCTGGGGCTGGCCACCCCGTGCCGCGCTCGGCGTGCTGGGCACCGTCTACTTCCTGACCGGCGCGCAGAAGCTGGCGAACGGCGGCGCCGACTGGGTGCTCGGCGACTCGATGGCGTGGATCCTGCGTCAGGGGACGTCGCCCTTCGGGCCGTGGCTGACCCACCTCGTCGCCGACGCACCGGTCCTGCCGAACCTCCTGGCGGGCGGTGCCCTGGCGCTCGAGCTGTCGGCGCCGCTGTGGCTCGCCTGGCGGCCGGCCCGGCTTCCGTTCGCCGCCGCGGTGACGCTCATGCACTGCAGCATCTGGGCGTTCCTCGGCCTCGACTACTCCGCATGGGCACTGACGGCCTGGGCCGTGGCCCTGGCCACGGGCGTCCCCGCACGCTGGTCCGCCACCCGCGGCCGGCCCGGGGCCGCACGGCGGACCTCCGTGGAGCGGCGCCCGACGGCCCGCAGCGGGTTCTCCGGCACGGGGATCGCCGGAGCCGGCAGGCCCGGGGAGGCGACGTGACGGACGCCGTCGTCGTCGGGGCAGGGCCGAACGGGCTGGCCGCCGCCCTCGTGCTCGCCCGTGCCGGACTGACCGTGACGGTGCTGGAGGAGCAGGACACACCGGGCGGCGGGGCGCGCACGCTCGATCTGGGGCTCGCGCCCGGCATCGTCCACGACATCTGCTCGGCGGTGCACCCGATGGCCTGGGCCTCACCCTTCCTGGGAGAGCTGGACATCGAGCTGCTGACGCCGGAGGTGTCGTACGCGCAGCCGCTGCCCGGTGGCCGGGCCGGGATCGCGTACCGCTCCCTCGACCGGACCGTCGAGGGCCTCGGCACGGACGGGCGGGCGTGGGAGCGGATGGTCGGCCGGCTGTCCGAGGACGCCGCCCGGCTCGCCGGGCTCGCCCTCGGCGACCTGCCCCGGCTGCCCGGCGCCGTGCTGCGGGGTACGTCCGGCGCGAAGGACCTGGCTCTGCTCGCCGGGCTGGGCGCCCGCGTCGCTGCGGCCGGGACCATGCTCCGGCCCGGGGGCGAGCGAGCCCTGGGGTTCCGGGGCGACGTCGCACCCGCGCTGCTCGCCGGGGTCGGTACGCACGCCATCACGCCGCTGCCCTCGGTGCCTGCGGCGGCCGTCGCGCTGCTGCTCGCGGCGCTGGCGCACGGCACAGGCGGCTGGCCGGTCCCGCGAGGCGGGTCGCGGGCGATCGTCGACGCGCTCGTCACCGCGCTGGACGCGGCCGGGGCGAAGATCGTCACCGGCCACCGGGTGGCCACCCGCGCGGACCTGCCGCCCGCGCGGGCCTACCTCTTCGACACCGCGCCCGAGGTGCCGGCAGCCGTGTTCGGCGACCTGATGCCCACGGCCGTCCGGCGTCGGCTCGCGACGCCCGCCCGGCGCGGGGCGGCGGCCAAGGTCGACTTCGCGCTCTCGGGCCCGGTCCCGTGGGAGGTGTCCGACGTCGGGAGGGCCGGGACGGTGCACGTGTCCGGCAGCCTCGCGGACATCGCCCGGGCGGAGACCGCCGTGGCGGCCGGCCGGCATGCCGAGCGGCCGGTGTGCCTGGTCTCGGACCCCTCGGTGGCAGACCCGGGACGGGCGTCCGACGGGGTGCGGCCGCTGTGGGCGTACGCGCACGTGCCGCTGGGCTCCGACCGGGACGTGACGCAGGACGTCGTCCGGCAGATCGAGCGGTTCGCGCCAGGTTTCCGCGAGGTCGTCGTCGGCTCCCGGTGCGTGCCGGCGGCCCGGATGGCGCACCACAACGCCGCGCTCGTCGGCGGCGACATCCTCGGCGGGGCGCTCACGCTCCCCCGGCTGGCGCTGGGGCCCGCACGGCTGCGCGACCCGTACGCGACGGGCGTGGACGGCGTATGGCTGTGCTCGGCCTCGACCCCGCCCGGCCCCGGCGTGCACGGCCTGTCCGGGGTGCATGCGGCGCGGCGCGCACTGGAGCGGCTCGCCTGACGGGGCGGAAAAGTTCCGGCAGATGTCGGGCATCTCGCTTCTTGCGCGGATCTTTGAACTTTTGTTTGCTAATCGCCATAAGTGCGGGATAGGTTGCTCGGGACGACGACGTCGAACCGGGGAGCGATGATGCACGACGCCTCTGCACGTCACGATGCAGCAGAACGCACAGGGATCTGGTTCGTCGGAGCCAGGGGCTCCGTGGCCAGTACCGCAACAGCAGGCCTCGCGGCCATCGCCGACGGGCAGTCCCCGCCGACGGGCTGCGTCACGGCACGCGAACCGTTCGCCTCAGCGGGGCTGCCCGGGTTCGCCGACCTCGTGGTGGGCGGGCACGACATCTCCTCCGTCACCATGACGAAGCGCGCGGAGAGCCTTGTCGAGACAGGGATGATCCCGCCGCGGCTGCTCGCCGCCACCCACGACGCGCTCGAACGGGCCGACGCCGAGGTGCGCCCCGGGTACGACCCGCGCGCGGGCAAGGAGAACGCCTCCCAGCAGGCGGTCGCCGAACGTCTCGCCGCCGACATCACCTCCTTCCGCGAGCGGCACGACCTGGCGCGGGTAGTGCTGGTGGACCTCTCCTCGACGGAGCCACCGGTGGTCCACGTGCCCGAGCACGACGACACCGACGCCCTGCTGGCCGCCCTGGCCGACCCGACCCGCGCCGTGCTCCCTGCGTCCTCCGTCTCGGCGTACGCGGCGATCCTTGCCGGAGCCGCGTACGCCGCCTTCACGCCGTCGGCCGGCATGGGCATACCTGCCCTGGCGCGGCTCGCACGCGAGCGCGGCATCCCCGTCGCGGGGCAGGACGGCAAGACCGGCCAGACCTGGCTGCGGACCGTCCTGGCCCCGGCGTTCGCCGCGCGCAACCTGAAGGTCCTGTCGTGGTCCGGCACCAACCTGCTGGGTGGCGGCGACGGCGCGACGCTCGCCGACCCGGACGCCGTCCGCAGCAAGCTCGCCACCAAGGCGCGTGGCCTGACAGCGCTGACGGGCAGCGAGACGACGCCGCTGCACATCGACAACGTGCCCGACCTCGGGGACATCAAGGTCGCCTGGGACCACGTGCACGTCGAGGGTTTCCTCGGGTCGCGGCTCACGCTCCAGACCACCTGGAGCGCCCACGACTCGATGCTCGCCGCGCCGCTCGTGCTGGACCTGGCCCGCCTGCTCGCGCTCGCGCACGCCGCGGGGATCAGCGGGGCCATCGAGGAGCTGGGGTTCTTCTTCAAGGACCCGTGGGGCTCCGACGTGCACGACGCCGCCGAGCAGGCCCGCGCCCTCGAGGAATGGGTCCGGCGCGCATCGGCGCAGGTCCAACGATGAACCGGGTGCCGCAACCCCGGTTCGCCCCCCGCTTCGACCCCCCGCTCGGCGACTCGTCGGACGAGCCCGTCCGGTATACGGCTCAACGCCTGCCTGGGTTGCGGCCGAGCCTCCGGGACCTCGGCGAGCTGGTGCGGGCGCCTGCCGCGCTGAGCGTGGTCGGCGACTCCCTGGCCGGGCTCGCGGCCGCCCGCGCGGGGACGCCGACGGCGCTCCGGGGTCGCCACGCCCTGCTGCCCGTCGCGTCGGCCTGCCTCTACCTGGGCGGCATGGCACTGAACGACTACGCCGACCGGCACCTGGACGCCGTCGAACGCCCCGAACGGCCCATCCCCTCCGGCCGGGTCACGCCGCGCGGCGCGCTCGCGGTGGGCACGGCGCTCACCGCGGCAGGCGTGGCGGCGGCGGGCGTCGCCGGCGGACGCCGGGCCCTTGCGGTCGCCGTCCCGCTCGCCGCCTGCGTCTGGACCTACGACCTGGTCGCCAAGGACCACCCCACGGGTCCGTTCGTCATGGCCGCGTGCCGCGGGCTGGACGTGCTGCTCGGCGCGACGCCCGGGCGCCTGCGGTCCGCGCTCCCGGCCGCCGCCGGCCTCGCCGCCCACACGCTCGGCGTCACGGTGCTCTCGCGCGGCGAGGTGCACGGCACGACCACGCAGGTCGCGGGCGGCGTCGCCGTCGGGACCCTCGCTGGGGCCGTCGCCGGCGCGGCGACCGCGCCTGCCGCCGGCTTCGCCGCTCCGCACCGCCGCACCGCCGTCCGCTGGACGACCGTCGCGGCTGCGGGCGCCTACGCGGCGGCCTGCCTGCCCGCGCAGGTCCGCGCCGCGGTCACGCCGACCGCCGGCAACGCCCGGACCGCCACCCGGTCCGGGATCCAGGCGATGGTGCCGCTCCAGGCCACCTGGGCGGCCCGCTCGGGAGGCCTCGGCACGACGGCGCTCCTGGCCGGCGTCGCCGCCGTCGGGTACGGGCTGCGGCTCCTTGGCCGCGCTCGCGGCAAGGCAGGGGTGAGCATCACATGAGGCCCCCGTTCCTGCTGGGCTACGGCACCAACGGCTTCGGCGACCACCCCCTGCACCGCGCGCTCGACGTGCTCGACGACGTCGGGTACGACGCGGTGGCGCTCACCCTCGGCTTTCCGCACCTCGACCCGTTCGCGCCGCTGGCCGGCGACGACGTCACCGCGCTCCGCGCCCACCTCGCGCGGATGCGCGGCGGTGCGGGTGCGGCGGTGGTCGTGGAGACCGGCACCAGGTACCTGCTCGACCCGCTGCACAAGCACCGGCCCACGCTCGTCGACCGGGACGCCACGCTGCGCATGCGCTACCTCGAACGGGCCATCGAGATCGCGGCGGACCTCGATGCCAGCTGCGTCTCCTTCTTCTCCGGGATCCTGCCGGACGACGCCGCGCCGGCCGACGGCTGGGCGAGGCTCCTGGACCGCATCCCGGCGCTGGTGGAGTACGCCGGGGAACGCGGGGTACGGCTCGCGGTCGAGCCCGAACCGGGCATGCTCGTGGAGACCGTGGACGACGCCCTGCGGCTCCTCTCCGACGTCGGCCTGCCGCCCGAGCTGGGGATCACCGTCGACGTCGGGCACTGCCTCGTCGTGGAGCGCAACGGCGTGGAGGGCGCGCTCCGCGCCGCCGCGCCGTACCTGAGCAACGTGCAGCTCGACGACATGCCGCGCACGCACCACGAGCACAGGCCGTTCGGCGAGGGCGCCATCGACCTGCCGATGGTGCTCGCCACCCTGGCCGACGTCGGCTACACGGGGGTCGCCGCCGTCGAGCTGCCCCGCCACTCGCACGACGCCCCCCGGCTCGCCCTCGACAGCCGCGCGGCCCTGATGCGGGCGTGGGGCACCGTCATCGGCACGCCCACCGGAGAAAGGACCGGGTCATGAACGCCGACCATCCCGCTGGTGCGACCGCTCTGCCGAATGATCTACCGAGCGGCGTGCCCACCGACCTGCCCCTCGACCGGGCGGGTTCGGACTGGCTGGCCTCGGCCCTCGCCGAGGTCGCCCGCGACCCCGACAGCATCACCCGCGCGTTCGCGTTCGCCGCCCGCCGGGTGGGTCGCGCGCCGCGGCAGCCCGAGACCGACCCGTCCGGCGTCGTGCACGGCACCGTCGACGACGCCGCCAGGGCGGCCCTCGTCGTCGCACTGGCCGACGCGGCGGGCACCGGTCCCGACTGCGCGGAACGCCTGGTCTCCCTCTACCGGCAGGGCGACGCCGCCGAGCGGCGCGGCGTGCTGCGCGGCCTCGACGCGCTGACGGAACGGGGCGGTGACGCCGGGGCGCTCGTCGCCGCAGGCCTCGACCTCGCCGCCGACGCCCTGCGCACCAACGACCCGAGCCTCGTCGCGGCCGCCGTCGGCCCCTTCGGTGCCCGGTACCTGGACCAGCACACGTGGCGGCACGCGATCCTCAAGCTCGTCTTCCAGGGCGTGAGCCTTGCGGCCGCCAGCGGTCTCGCGGCCCGGGCCGACGACGAGCTGGACCGTATGGCCCGCGACTTCGCGGCCGAACGCCAGGCGGCCGGCCGCCCCGTACCCCCCGATCTCGACCGGCTCACGAAGGAGTGACGTTGCGCATCCTCGACCCCCACATCCACATGACGAGCCGCACCACCGACGACTACGAGGCCATGTACGCCGCTGGTGTGCGCGCCGTCGTCGAGCCGGCGTTCTGGCTGGGCCAGCCCCGCACCAGCGTGGGCTCGTTCACCGACTACTTCGACTCCCTGCTCGGCTGGGAGCGGTTCCGGGCCGCGCAGTTCGGCATCCGGCACCACGCGACCATCGCGCTCAACCCCAAGGAGGCGAACGACCCGCGCTGCCGCGAGGTGCTCGCCGAGGTGCCCCGCTACCTGCTCAAGGACGGTGTGGTCGCCGTGGGCGAGGTGGGCTACGACTCGATGACTCCAGAGGAGGACGAGGTGTTCGCCGCCCAGCTGCAGATGGCGCGCGACGCCGAGCTCCCCGTGCTGGTGCACACCCCGCACCGCGACAAGCTCGCCGGCACGCGCCGCACCCTCGACGTGGTGCAGGAGTCGGGCCTGGCACCCGAGCGCGTGCTCGTGGACCACCTCAACGAGACCAACGTGGCACTGGTGCGCGACGCCGGTGCCTGGGCCGGGTTCTCGATCTACCCCGACACCAAGATGGACGAGGACCGCATGGTCGCCCTGCTCAAGGAGTACGGGACGGAGCGCATGATCGTGAACTCCGCCGCCGACTGGGGCCGCTCCGACCCGCTCAAGACGGCGAAGACCGGCCGGGCGATGCTCGCCGCCGGGTTCACCGACGACGACGTCGACCAGGTGCTCTGGCGCAACCCCGTCGCGTTCTACGGGCAGTCCGGCAACCTCGTGCTCGACCCCGTCCCCGGGTTCACCGAGGGGGCGCCGCCCACCCCCGGCGTCGAGTTCGAGGGCTCGTCCGTGCTGCGCGGCGCGCGGGCCTGAGGGGATCACGATGCTGCTCTCCTACTGCACCAACGTGCACCCGTCCGAGGACCTCGACGGGGTCATCGACCAGCTCGCCAGCTACTCCGGGCCGGTGCGCGAGGCAGCGGGCCTCGACACGCTCGGCGTCGGCCTGTGGCTGCCCGCCGAGCTGGCGCACCGCCTCGACGCGTCCGCAGAGGACCGGGAACGGCTGCGCGCGGCGCTCGCCGAGCACCGGCTCCAGGTGCACACCCTGAACGCCTTCCCGTACGGCGGCTTCCACCGCGAGGTGGTCAAGCTCGCCGTCTACTCCCCCACCTGGGCCGAGCGCGCCCGCCTCGACTACGTGCTCGCGTGCGCCCGGGTGCTCGCCGACCTGCTGCCCGACGGCGCCTCCGGGTCGATCTCCACCCTCCCCCTGGCGTGGCGCGCGCCCTGGACCCGCGCCGACGACGACGAGGCGACCAAGGCGTTCGCCACGCTGTCCGCCGAGCTGCGCGAGCTGGAACGGCGTACGGGCAAGACCGTGCGGATCGCCGTCGAACCCGAGCCGGGCTGCGTGCTCGACACGGTGGAGGACGTCGTCGCGTGGCTCGCCGCCCGGACGAGTTCCGAGTGGCCGGAGGACCGGCGGATCGACCCCGAGTACGTCGGCGTCTGCTTGGACACGTGCCACCTGGCGGTGTCGTTCGCCGACCCGGCGGGCGCCGTCCGCCGGATCACCGATGCGGGTCTGCGCGTGGTCAAGGTGCAGGCGTCCGCGGCCCTGGAGGTCGCGGACCTGTCGGAGCCGGGCGCACGGGACGCCGTCGGACGGTTCGTCGAGAAGCGCTACCTGCACCAGGTGCGCGAGCTCACGGCGGCCGGCGACGTGCTCGCCTCGGACGACCTGCCCGTGGCGCTCGGGGACACCGAGCGGCGACCTGGCCTGCCGGGCGAGGGGCCGTGGCGCGTGCACTTCCACGTGCCGCTGCACCACGAGCCCGCGCCGCCGCTCACCGCGACGACCCAGGTGCTGCGCGACGCCGTCGCCGCCGTCCGGGCCGCGCCGCACGGCTCCGAGGCGCATCTCGACGTCGAGACGTACACGTGGTCGGTCCTGCCGCCCGACGTGCTGCCCGAGGGTGCCGACGAGCTCGTCACCGGGATCGCCGCCGAGCTGCGCTGGGCCCGGGAGAACCTGCTGGTCCGCGCCGACGCCACTGCCACCTCAACGGAAGGAACGTACGCATGAGGCCCGTCCTGCTGCTCGACGTCGTCGGGCTCACCGCCCGTGCACTGGCCCGGATGCCGCGCCTGCGCCGGCTCGCGGCGGCCGGCTGGCAGTCCGAGCTCGCCACCGTGCTGCCCGCGGTGACGTGCAGCGTGCAGTCGACGATGCTCACGGGGCTGATGCCCGCCGAGCACGGGATCGTCGGCAACGGCTGGTACTTCCGCGAGCTCGGCGACGTGTACCTCTGGCGCCAGCACAACAGGCTGGTCGCGGGCGAGAAGATCTGGGAGGCGGGCCGCGGACACGATCCGATGTACACGGCCGACAACGTGTGCTGGTGGTACGCGATGGGCATGACGACCGACGTCACGATCACGCCCCGCCCGATCTACCACGCCGACGGGCGCAAGTCGCCTGACGCGTACGTCCGGCCGGCCGCGCTGCACGACGACCTGATCGGCCGGTTCGGCGACTTCCCGCTGTTCACCTACTGGGGCCCGACGGCGTCCATCGCCTCGTCGCGGTGGATCGTCGACGTGACCAGGCACCTGCTGCGGACCCGGAAGTCCCAGCTCACCACGGCGTACGTGCCGCACCTCGACTACGACCTGCAGCGGTTCGGGCCGGAGTCGCCCGAGGCGGACCGGGCGGCGGCGGAGCTCGACGCCGTGCTGACCCCGCTCCTGGACGACGCCGAGGCGGCGGGCGTGACCGTCGTCGTCGTGTCGGAGTACGGCATCGGGCCCGCGAACCAGCCGGTGGACATCAACCGGGTCCTGCGGCGCGAGGGCTTCCTGGAGGTCTACACCCAGGACGGCCGCGAACAGCTCGACCCGTGGACGTCGCGCGCCTTCGCCGTCGCCGACCACCAGGTGGCGCACGTGTACGTCGATGACGCCTCGGACGTGAAGCGGGTGGCGGACCTGCTGCGGGGCCTGCCCGGCGTCGACGAGGTACTGGACCGCGAGGCGCAGGCGAAGTACGGGCTGGACCACGAGCGCTCGGGCGAGCTGGTCGTCGTGGCCGAGCCGGGTGCGTGGTTCACGTACTACTACTGGCTCGACGACGACCGGGCGCCCGAGTTCGCGCGCGGCGTCGACATCCACCGCAAGCCCGGCTACGACCCCGCCGAGCTGTTCTTCAACCCCGCCGATCCCCTGGCCAAGGCGAAGGCAGGCCTGAACCTGGTGCGCAAGAAGCTCGGCCTGCGGTACGCGATGAGCACCACGCCGCTCGACGCGTCCTACGTGCGCGGGACGCACGGGCGCCTGCCGGACTCGTCGGCGGACACGCCGCTCGTGCTGTGCTCCGACGCGGACGTCCCGGGGTCGGTGGCAAGGTGGGTCGACGACGACGCCGGCCAGGTGCCGGCGTCCGCCGTCAAGGAGCTGGTCCTGGACCTCCAGAACCTCCGTTAAGGGCTCTGTTCAGGGCCGGCGGGGGACGTGGCGGACGAGGACGGCGCTCTTCTCCTTCGGGTCCCGGCCGCCCTCGACGCCGACGAGCTCGAGCTCGCCCTCGTCGAACAGGTCAACCCGTTGCCCCACCTCGACGTCCGACTGAGCGTGCCGGCCGTCGTCGGCGCGCACGAGCAGGCGCGCGGTCGGCACACCGTGGCGGGGGCCGGCGATCATCACGCCGATCCGTGCCGTGCCGATCCGCAGCTGAGTGCTCTGCCTCACCCGGACCACGGAGTCCGCGGGCACGGCGGGGCTTCCTTCGTCGGTCACGGCAGCTCCTTCGGCTCCGGTATCAACGTCCGTCATTTCGTCCGCTCACCGTAGGTCACCGAGTCGAAGTTCTTGTAGAACTCCTCGGCCGACATCGTCAGCGTGCCGGGCTTCGAGACGCCGTCCGAACCGGTACCGCCGGTCGGCCCCCACGGGTTGACCAGGGTGATCGTCTTGCCGTCCTCCGAGACGCCCTGCACCGTGTACACGTGGTTGCCGACGACCTTGTTGTCCGGTGGCGGGTCGCCGAACCAGCCACCGCCGTCCGGGGACGCGGCGACGACGGGCTCGCCGTTCTTCACGCGCTCGCCGATGGACTGGAGGCTTGGCGGGTCCTCCCACGGCAGGACCGGGTCGAGCGACTCGCTCGAGGTGTCCTTGCCGGTGATCATCTCCAGCGCCGTCTCGGCACTGTCGTAGTTCATGTCCTCGTACTCACCCCCCATGTACACCGCTGCTGCCTTCTCGTAGACCGTGATCCACGACGCCTTCCCGTTCGGGTCGCCCGCGGCGTTCTCGTAGGCGGTGTCCTCGACGGTGATGTGTACCGGTTCGCCGTCCCGGTAGAACGTCACCGTGTAGGTGCCGTCCTGGGCGTTGTACTTGATGTGCTCCTGGATCCACTTCGGGTTGCTCTCGGCCACGGCGCCCGCGGACGCGAGGAACCAGCAGTCGGCGAGCCGCCCCTGGTCGATCTTGCTCGCGTCGATCGCCGTCTCGTCGAGCGGTACCTGGCCGATGTCCTCGACCTTGCCCATGTCGCCCGCCGCGCCCGCCGGCTCCTTCTCCTTGCTCCCCTGCCCCTCGGACGAGCTCCCGTCAGTCCCCTCCGGGATCCCTGACGGGCCACCGCCACCGCCGCCGTCGTAGGACGCGCTCGTCTGCTCCTGCGCGTCCGCGTTGGCGACCGCCTTCGCCCCAGCGGCCGCGATCGCCTGCGCCACGGCCAGGAGCGCCACGGCGTGGCGGACCTGCCACTCGTTGAGGAACTCCTCGTGGTCCTGCCCGGACCACTGGACCGACGTCACGGCCTCGGTGAGCTGCCCGACCGCAAGCTCGAGGGTCTCGCCGTGCCGCTCCATCGCGGTGCCCAGCGCCCGCAACGCCTCGACGTCTGCGCCGTACATCTCGCTCATATCAACTCCTCCACGTGCAGAGAATAGGGCTTGCGGCCTAGCTCGATGACCCGTACGCCGCCAGGACCACGAACGGCTCGTCCTGGGCCACGTAGACGTCGGTGGCGAACCCTCCACCCGCTACCGCGCTGTCGAGAGCGTCGGAGGAGAGCAGCGGGCCCGCGGGCAGCTTGTCCTGGATACCGCTGACCACGTCGGGCGGCGTGCTGACCGCCTCGGGCGCGTAGGTGGCACGCAGCTCGTCGGCGACTGCGGGTTCGACCTCGATCACCGCGTCGATCCAGTAGGTGGTGGGCCCTGGGGCGTCACCCAGCGTCCCGCCCATCCACTCGGCGCCGACCGGCGTGCCGAGGGCCGAGAACCGCTTGGTCAACGGCTCCAGGTCCGTCCGCAGCTCGCCGTCCCCGAACTTCTCGCCGATCGCCGACTTCTCAGACATGCCGTCTCCTCGTCCGCCTGTACCGTCCGTACCGTTCGACCCGCCGCACGCGGTGGTCAGCAGCAGCACTGCCGCGAGCCCAGAGACGAGCGCCCCTCTGCGATGCCTGCTCATCAGCGACCACCTTCCGGTTCCGCGACCTTGACGCTGCCCGGGTCTCCGACCGTCCACGTGACCACTCGCGTCACCTGACCGTGGCTCTCGAACGGCTTCGCCCACCCCAGCTCCGTGAACCGCCCGTTGGCGTCGTCCGGGGCCCCGCTCGCGATGTCCTCGTCGCCGGAATTGAAGTTGTAGTAGTCCTCGGCGTGCACCGTCACGGTCATGGTCGCCTGGTCTCCGACGACCTTGACGTCGCCGCTGCTCCACTGCTGGTACGCACCGATGGTCTTCTGCCAGTTCTCCGTCTTCGGGTAGAGGTTGTCCGCCGAGGTCGCGTGGGCGTCCCCGGTCACGGAGAACTCCCCGCTCGCCCCGGACGCGATGAGCTGGTCGACGCCCTGCTGCGTCCGGGCGATCTCGTTGTCCACGAGCTGTCGCACGTGGTCGTCGTCGCTGTACGCCTCCTCGTAGTCGAACTCCTTGGGCAGCCCGGTGTTGTCCCGGTAGTGGCTGTAGAAGTCGGCCGCGTCCTGCAGGCCGGGATGCAGGTGGGCGGCCTTCTCCTTGAGCCCCCAGGCGTTCCAGTCGACGTAGTCGTTGAAACCCGGGTCGGCGGAGCCGTACTCGAAGTCCTCGTCCCACTCGATGTGGGGCTTCGTGGGCGGACCGATCACCACACCGGGCCCGCCCGCCTCTCCGGGAGCGTGCCCGGGCGCGAACGGTCCCATCGGCGGGGCCTGCTCAGGGGCCGGTGGCGCATCCCCGTCGCCGTCCCGCCCGGGGAGGGCCAGGTGGGCCGCGACCGGCACCATCGACGGCGCCGGCCCGGCCGTGGAACCCACGGCGCCTGCGCTCCCGCCGAGGTCGGCGCTCGTCTGCTCCTGGGCGTCGGCGTTCGTCCGGAGCTTCCCTGCCATGTCGGACAGGGCCACCACCGCCGCCAGAGCGGCCGGGCGATGGAGCTCGTGCCACAGGCCGTTGAACTCCTCGGAAGCCGGCCCGAACCACGGCACCCCGTCGACCTCGCGGGTCACGGCCTCCAGCGCGCTCGTCAGCCGCTCGACCTCACCGTCCAAGGACGTGGCCATCGACCGCAGCTGCTCTACGTCGGCACCGACGAACCCGCTCACAGCCCACCTCCAGTGTCCGGGGAACAACTGCACAGACCATAGCGATCGCGGCACGCGGGCACCATGGGCACCTCTACCCACGTGGTTCCTGTTGCGCCGTGCGTGTGGCTCGGTTCCATGGTGGAGTGGGACATAGGGCTTACAACCGGGAGGTACACCATGAGTGACCCGAACCGCCCCTACGGGCAGGAGTATGGGGAGCAGCCGCCGCCGGTCCACCCGCCGCCTGCTCAGGCCCCGGGTATGCCCACCCAGGCGGTGGGACAGACGCCCGAGGAGGCACACGTGCAGCCGGTCACGTCCGGCACAGAGGATCCGCGGCTCGGCCTCGAGGTCGGGCGGTTCTGGGCAGGTGCGCTGGCGACGATGGTCGTGGCGGCTCTCATCGGGCTGGCCGCCGACTTCATCCTCGAGGAGGTCCTCAACCTCGAGGTCCAGGCACAGGCCGACCTGTTCGCCACCGGCTCCGACATGATGGCCTGGGTGGTGGCAGGTGCGCTGTTCGCCCTGGTGGCGGCGATAGTGCTCTACCTGCTCGTCATGAGCACGCCGCGGCCGAGGTCGTTCTTCGGCTGGGTGGTCGCCCTGGCCACGGTGATCCTCGCCATGGTCCCCTTCGCGGGCCAGTTCGAGATCGTTCCGGCGATCCTCGCCGCGATCGTGTGGATAGTCATCGGCTGCGCGGTCTGGTCCCTGCTCACGGGAACGCTGAGCCGCACGGTGGTCCGCCGCACGACCGCCTGACCGTCGTCGAGTGCGTGATTCTTGCCCCGTCAGCCGGTCTGACGGGGCAAGAATCACGCACTCGACGATGTCGGCAGCCGGTCAGGGGGTGCCCGTGATCTCGGTGCCGTTCTTCGTCAGGGTGTAGGTCACCGTGTCGCCGCTCCAGAAGTGGAAGGTCAGGTTGACCGTCCCGTCGTTGACCTCGGCGAAGAAGGCCGGGGTGAGGGAGATGGTCCCGGCGTCGTAGTTCGGCGAGAACGTGTGGGCGAACTCCTTGTACGACGTCCAGTTCTGCGGCCCTGCGTTGGACCCGTCGGCGTACTTCGCCTCCATCGTCGCGAGCTGGTCGCCCGTGAACGACGTCGGGATCGCGAACGAGCTCGTCGTGCCCGACGCGCCCTGCAGCACCGGCGTCTCCTGGTTGAGGATCCGCACGGTCCACGGCACGCCGCTCGAGTACCGGACCACCAGCTCGTCGGCTAGACCTGGCGTGCGGTCCC
The DNA here is from genome assembly GCF_040656015.1 of Promicromonospora sp. NPDC050249. NCBI lineage: Bacteria > Bacillati > Actinomycetota > Actinomycetes > Micrococcales > Promicromonosporaceae > Promicromonospora > Promicromonospora sp. NPDC050249. Next base: position 20,933 of record NZ_JBFAKY010000036.1, read on the forward strand.
CCGCGAGCTGTTCCAGCAGCGCGGCGGACAGCGTGAGCTGATCGCCCGTGAGCGTGTAGTCGGTCCCGGCCGACAGCTCCGCGCCGTCGTGCAGGAGGGCGTCGAAGGTGGTCCCGTTCGGGTTGAGCGTCAGGCTCTGGGCGGCGACGTCGCCCGAGGCGGGCACGAACACCAGGTCCGACGACGCCGTCCCGGACCGCTCGGTCCAGCTCGACGAGATCTGGTCGAACAGCGCCTGGTCCCGCCAGGTGTACGCCGTGCGGTCGAAGTGCTGGCCGTTGTCCCACAGCATGGTCGTGAAGCCGCGCTGCTTGGCCGCGTGACCGAAGAACTCGAAGAACTTCAGCTTCTCGCCCTGTTCCACGGTCCCGGTGTGCCGGTCGAACCCGAGCAGCCCGTACTCCCCGATGACCACGGGCACGCCGCGGGCGGTGAACGCGGCGTGCACCAGGTCGAACGAGTCGGTCAGGCTCTGCTGCACCTCGGCGTTGAAGCGGGTGTACCCGGCGATGTTCACGCTGAACGGCCAGAACCCGTAGTTGTGCACGGTGGCGATGAGGTTCGGGTCGTCCAGGGCGGCGATCTCCGCGGCCAGCGCGTCGAGCAGGGCCGGATCCGAGCCCGTGTGCAGCGTCGGCAGCACCAGCGGCCGGACCGCGTTCCGGCCGCCCGAGCCGCGCACGATCTCGTGGAACACACTGTTGAGCTCGGCGAGCAGCTCGAGCTCGGCGGCCTCGCCCGCGCTGTTCGCGAACTGCGGCTCGTTGACGCTCTCGAACTGCAGGCGGGTGTCGGCGTCGCGGAACCGGTCGGCGACCTGGGTCCAGGTGTCGCTGTAGCGGTCGAGCACTGCGTCGTGGTTCGTGGGCATCGTGTTCACCCACTGCCAGGAGTCGTGATGGATGTTGATCATCACGTGGAAGCCGTCGTCGAGCGCCCAGTCCACGACCTCCTCGACGCGGTCGAGATACGCCGGGTCGATGGTGTGGTCCGGAGCGCCGCCCTGGTGCTGACCCCAGGTGACGGGGATGCGGATGCTCTTGAAGCCCTGGGCACGGATCTGGTCCAGGAACTCCTCCGTGACGCGCGGGTTGCCCCACGACGTCTCGTCGCTGCCGGTCGAGTCGAAGGTGTTGCCAAGGTTCCAGCCCGGCTGCATGTCGGCGGCGATGTCCGCGATGGTGGGCCTGCACCTGGGCTTGGGCTTGCACCGGGGCTTGTGCTTGTCCGTGGCTTGCGTCTGTCCGGCTGCGCTGCCGGGCTCGGGGGCGGTGGTCGTCGCGGCTCCGGCCGCCGGGGCGACCGAGGCGAAGGTCAGTGCGAGGCCGGCGACTATGCCGGCCAGGGTGCGCGCAGTTCTCTGCATGACGAGGCCTTTCTCGTGTGCACCTGTGGGAACGCTCCCATGCTGGGGGCGCCCCAGGGTGAAGTCAATAGCCGGACGCAAGCGCTTCGATGATCTACGCGAGACCGGCGTCGCGGGCCGCGATCGCGGCCTGGACCCGGGACGTGACACCGAGCTTGGCCAGCACACGCGACACGTGGGTCTTCGCGGTGGCCTCGCTGATCACCAGCTCGGCGGCGAGCTCGGCGTTCGACAGGCCGCACCCGAGACCGGCCAGCACGTCGCGTTCCCGCGGCGTCAGGTCCGCCGGCAGGGCCCGCACGGGGCCGCCCCTGCCGCCTGCGCCGCTCCCCTCCTGCGGTTCGGCCAGCTTCGCGATGAGCCGACGGGTCACCTCCGGCGCCACCACGCCGTCGCCCGCCGCGACGTGCCGTACCGCGTCGACCAGCGCCGTCGCCTCCGCGGTCTTGAGGAGGAAGCCCGCGGCCCCCGCCCGCAGGGCGCCGAACACGTACTCGTCCAGGTCGAACGTCGTGAGCACCAGGACTTCGGCCAGGCCCTCCTCGACGATCTGGCGGGTAGCGGTCACGCCGTCGGTCCCCGGCATCCGGACGTCCATGAGGACGACGTCGGGCCGCAGCGCCCGCGCGTTCGCCACGGCGACCGCGCCGTCACCGGCCTCGCCGATCACCTCGATGTCACCGGCCGTCGCGAGCAGCATGCGCAGGCCCGCCCGGATGGCCGCGTGGTCGTCGGCGAGCAGGACGCGGATCATGCGTGGAGCCCCGGGATCGCCCGGTCCGAGGGCGCAGGCTCCGCCGCCGCTTCGTCCGCCGCTTCGTCCGCCGCTCTGTCCGCCACTTCGTCCGCCGCTCTGTCCGCCACCGTGGCCGGCAGCGGCAGGACCGCCCGGACCCGCCAGCCGGCGCCGCCGGGCGGGCAGTCGGACCCGCCCTCCACCGGTCCAGCGGCGAACGAGCCGCCCAGCGACTCGACCCGTTCCCGCATCGACACCAGCCCCAGGCCGGTCCCCTCGCCGACGTCGGCCGGGTCGCTGGTAGTGCCGCCAGGACGGACGCCGTCGTCGCACACCTCGAGCTCCAGCGTGTCGGCCGCGGCGACCCGCACCTGTACCCGCGCACCGCCGTGCTTGAGCACGTTCGTCAGCGACTCCCGCACGACGCGGTACACCGCGTGGTCCACCGCCGCCGGCAGGACCGTGTCGCCGGTCAGCACACCGTCGGGATCGGTCACCGTGAGCTCCAGACCCGCGAGCCGCACCTGCTCCAGCACCTGTGGCAGCTGCGCAACACGCGGTGCCGCCAGCAGGTCGGAGCCGCCGCCCGGCGCCCCGGTGGAACCCGCGGAGAGCACCCGGATCATGGCCTGCATGTCCTGCAGCGAGGCGAGGCTCTCGGCGCGGATGCTGCGCAGCGCCGCACGGTCCCGTTCGGGCTCCGGCTCGCCCGCGAGCGCCGCACCCGACGTGATGGTGATGGCGGAGAGGTGGGAGGCGACGACGTCGTGCAGGTCGCGGGCGACGGAGGTGCGCTCGGCGCGGACCGCGTCGTGCCGTGCGGCCTCGGAGAGGCTGAGCAGCGCGGTGCCCCGCTCGCGCTCGAGCCGCGCCCGTTCGTGCGCGGCCGCGGTGAGCTCCCGGCCCTGGCGGACGTTCGCGCCCCACCACATCGGCATGACCAGGAGGGTGACCGCCTGGAGCCCGGCGAGGATCGCGAACCTCGCCTCGCCGGTGGCCTCGCCGACCACGATCATCGAGGCGAGCGATGCCGCGCCGACGCCGACAGCAGTGACCCGGCGCGCCGCCGGGCGGCCGTGGAGGTGCACCGCGTACAGCGCCTCCCACAGCACGACGAGCAGGCCGACGCTTCCCCCGAGCGCCACGTCCGCGGCGAACGCGACGGTGACGACACCGAGCGCCCCGAGCGGGTGGAACCGGCGCCACACCAGCGCGGTGCAGCCGACGACGGCGGGGACGACGAACCACCACGACGACACGCCGGCCAGCCCGCTCCACGACGTCCGGACCAGGCCGAGCGCGTCGAGCGCGAGCGCGATGGCCAGCAGGCCGACCGCCGTGATGACGTCTCCACGCCGGTCCTCGGCCAGCACCACTCTGGTGATCGGCGCGAGCAGGTCGGCAGTGCGGGACATGCCACCATCTCAGCACGCGGCGGAGCGGCGTGTGTCATCCGAAGGATGTATCCCCTTCTCGGCGCTTCGGCCGATGCGCCGGCACAGGGCCTGCACCAGGCTGAGCCACATGGACTTCTTCTCCGCCGAGCTCACGGGGGCCGCGCTGATCGGCGCCCTGGCCGTGCTCGCACTCATCGACTCGACGAGCTTCGGGACCCTGCTGATCCCCGTCTGGCTCCTCATGTCGCCCGGGCGGGTGCGCGTGGGGCGGATGCTTCTCTACCTCGGGTCGATAGCCGGGTTCTACGCGCTGGTCGGGCTGGCGATCCTGCTCGGCGCCGGCGCGCTGAGCGACACGCTGAGCACCCTGTCCGACACCCGCCCGTTCCTCATCGCGCAGCTCGTGCTCGGTGTCGCGCTCTTCGCGTGGAGCTTCAAGCTCGACCCGGTCGGCGGCAAGAAGCCGACGGAGCCGGACGCTGCGGCGGCGGGGGCCACGGCAGACGGCGCGGCGACAGCCGGTGCGGCGAACGGCCAGGTGGTCGCGCCGCCCGCCACCGAGCCGGGCCGGGCCGGGCGGCTGGGCCGCTGGCGCGAGCGGGTGCTCAGCAGCGAGTCCGGCAGCGGGCGGGCGCTCGCGGCCCTCGCGATCGGGGCCGGGCTCGTCGAGGTCGCGACGATGCTTCCCTACCTCGCGGCGCTCGGCCTGATCGGGACGCAGGGACCGGGCTGGCCGGTGTCGGGCCTGTGGGTCCTCGGGTACTGCCTGGTCATGATCGCGCCGGCCCTCGTACTGACGGCGGCGCGGGTGTTCGCGTCACGGCTCGTGGAACGGCCGCTGGGCAGGCTGGACGGCTGGCTGACCAAGAACGCGGCGAGCACCACCGCGTGGGTGGTGGGGATCGTGGGATTCCTCGTGGCGCGCGACGCGATCGGCCGCCTCTGGAGCTGAGCAGCTCGCGAGGTAGAGCGGGCGTCCGGACGCCCGCTCTACCTCGCGAGTCTCAGGCCAGGCGGCGCATCCAGCCGTGCCGGTCCTCGGCGCGGCCGTACTGGATGTCGGTGAGCTCCTGGCGGATCGCCATCGTCAGCTCGCCGGGCTCACCGCCGTTGATCTCGTGGTCGAACGAGCTCCCCGCGAGGCGCCCCACCGGCGTCACGACGGCGGCGGTGCCGCACGCGAAGAACTCCTTGACCTTCCCGGACCCGAGCCCGGCCACGACCTCGGCGAGCGGTATGCGCCGTTCCACCACCTGGTACCCGCGGTCGCCGGCGAGCTGCAGGACCGAGGCTCTGGTGATCCCCTCGAGGATCGAGCCGAGCTCGGGCGTGTGGACCGTCCCGTCGTCCATCACGAGGAACACGTTCATGCCGCCGAGCTCTTCGAGGTACGTGCTGCTCCCGGCGTCGAGGAAGCACACCTGGTCGAAGCCCTGCTTCTGCGCCTCGCGCTGCGGCAGCAGGCTGGCGGCGTAGTTGCCGCCGAACTTCGCGTCACCCGTGCCTCCGGGCGGCCCCGCCCGGTGGTACTGCTCGGACACGTAGATCGACACGGGCTTGACCCCGCCCGCGAAGTACGGGCCGACCGGCGACGCGATCACCAGGTACTCGGCCTCGAGCGAGGGCCGCACACCGAGGAACGCCTCCGACGCGAACATGAAGGGCCGCAAGTACAGCGACGAGTCCTCGCCACCGGGCACCCAGTCGATGTCCGTGCGGACCAGGGCCGCCAGGGACCCGATGAAGTCGTCCACGCTGAGCGCGGGCAGCGCCAGCCGGTGCGCCGAGCGTGCGAACCGGGCGGCGTTCTGGTCCGGACGGAACGTCCAGACCGAGCCGTCGGCGTGCTTGTAGGCCTTGAGGCCCTCGAAGATCTCCTGCGCGTAGTGCAGCACTGCCGTCGCCGGGTCGAGCTGCAGCGGACCGTACTTCTCGATCCGCCGATCCTTCCAGCCGTCGGCGCTGGTCCACGAGACCCGCGCCATATGGTCCGTGAACACCGTCCCGAACTTCGGCGCGCTGAGCGCCGCGGCGCGCTCGGCGTCCGGCGTCGGCACGTCTGTTGGCCGCACGTCGAAGAGCGCCACCAGGTCTTCGAGCCGCGTCGGGAGGATGGGATCCGTCGTTGTCGTCATGTCGATGCCTTTCACCGGAATGCTGTTGTCAGTCTTCCACGCCCGGCAAGGCAGGAGGAGCATTCCGAGCCGGGCGCCTGCCCGGACGGCCTTCGACGTACGAAAGCGGCGCCCGGTTCGGTCTGCGTGACCCGGGCGCCGCCGTCGTGCAGCGTGCTTACCCGGTCACGCGGGCCGCGATGTCGCGGCCTACCTGGTCGGTCGTGCGTACGGCGTCCCCGCGGGCCGCGAGGTCCGCCGCTACGGCGTCGTGCACCCGCGCGGACTCCGCGGCGAAGCCGAGGTGGTCCAGCAGGAGGGACACCGAGAGGATCGTCGCCGTGGGGTCGGCCTTGCCCTGGCCCGCGATGTCGGGGGCCGAGCCGTGCACCGGCTCGAACATGGACGGAGCGGTGCGGTCGGGGTTGATGTTGGCCGACGCCGCGAGCCCGATGCCGCCGCTGATCGCGGCTGCCTGGTCGGTGAGGATGTCGCCGAAGAGGTTGTCCGTGACGATCACGTCGAACCGGCTCGGGTTGGTCGTCAGGTAGATGGTCGCGGCGTCGACGTGCGCGTAGTCGGTGGTGACGTCGGGGAACTCCGCGTTCACTGCCTCGACCGTGCGGCGCCACAGGTGGCCGGCGTGCACGAGCACGTTGTGCTTGTGCACCAGCGTGAGGTGCTTGCGCGGGCGGGCGTTCGCCCGGGCGAACGCGTCCCGGACCACGCGCTCGACGCCGAACGCCGTGTTGACGCTGACCTCGGTGGCGATCTCGTGGGGGGTGCCGACGCGCAGCGCGCCGCCGTTGCCGACGTACGGGCCCTCGGTGCCCTCGCGGACCACCACGAAGTCGATCTCGCCCGGGTTCGCCAGCGGGCTGGTGACGCCCTGGTAGAGCTTGGTCGGGCGCAGGTTCACGTAGTGGTCGAGCGCGAAGCGCAGCTTGAGCAGCAGCCCGCGCTCCAGCACGCCGCTCGGGACCGACGGGTCGCCGATGGCGCCCAGCAGGATCGCGTCGTGGCTCTTGATCTTCTCGAGGTCCTCGTCGGTGAGGGTCTCGCCGGTCGTGTGCCAGCGGCGCGCACCGAGGTCGAACTCGGTGGTGGAGAGCTTGGTGCCCGACGGCGCCAGCGCCGCCTCGAGCACCGCGAGGCCCTGTTCCACGACCTCCGTGCCGATGCCGTCACCTGCGACCACTGCGAGGTCGATGCCCTCTGTCCTACCCACCTGTGCCATGTCCGGAGCCTACGCGCGCGAGCGGGTGAATGAGACGCTGGTCTCACGGAATGGACGCACGAATGTCCCGATCGGACGGCCGTCGAGCGGGTTCGGCCTGCGCATCACTCGAACGTCCAGGACGTCGCACCGCCCGGCTCCCGCACGAACAGGGCGTTGGCCTTCGTGGGGGTCACGCGGTACACGTGCCACGGCGCCGGCCCCGCCGACGGGGCGCTGTACGGAGCGGTGAGCGCGGTCCCGGACTCGTCCACCTCCGCCGGCCAGCCGCCCGCGGCCGCCACCTCGGCGATGTGCGCGACGGTGGCGCGGTCGGTCACCAGCTCGGCCACGCCCTCGACGACGACGTCGTAGTCGTCCGCCGCCACGGCGATGGTGCACCGCGGCTCGCGCTCCATGTTCCGCCCCTTGCGGACGCCACGACCGGACACGACGTAGAACCGGCCCTCGTCCCAGAACGCCCCGACCCCGGTGGTGTGCGGGCTGCCGTCGGCGTTGACCGTCGTGAGCCAGTGCGAGTGGCGGTCCGGACCCCGGCCGCCGGGCGCCTGGTCCCCGATGTCCGCGAGCGCCGCGGCGACGGGCTCCCACTGGAGCGGCGACAGCTCGTACAGGCCGCCGAGGTTCTTGGCCTTGATGTGTGTGCTCATACAGGACCGACGACGGCCGGCATCAGAACTCATCGACCGCCTGCGCTACTGGTCCCTCGCCGAGAGCACGCAGAACTCGTTGCCGTCCGGGTCCGCCAGGACGGTCCAGGTGGCGTCGGCCGGCTGCCCGACGTCGATCACCGTCGCGCCGAGCTCGACCAGCCGGGCGATCTCCGCGTCCCGGTCGTCGCTCGTGTGCGGCGCGAAGTCCCAGTGCAGCCGGTTCTTGCCGACCTTCTCGTGCTCAACGGGCACGAACACCATGCCCGGCGGCACCTGGTGGAAGTCCAGCTTCTCCGAGAGCTCGAGCGCCCACGGGGGCACCAGCACGGACTCCTCGTCCGTCTCGAAGATGACCTGCCAGCCCAGGGCCTCGCCCCACCAGCGGGCCAGCTTCTTGTGGTCGGTCGACTCGACGACCGTCGAGTACCAGCGCAACGTCATAACCATCACCTCGCGTGAGAACGGCGGCCCGTCGGTCCGGGCCGATGCTCACACGGTAGGACGGGTCACTGACACTCCCGCTGGCACTCCCTCAGAGCCGCGGGTAGAGCAGCTCGAACCGCTCGCACACGACCGGCATGTCCAGCGAGAACTCCCGGCCCTCCGGGAGGTTCCGGCGGAAGTAGGCCTCGTGCCCCTTGCGCCATGACTCCAGCGTCCGGTCGTCCTCGCCCTCCGCGGCCGCGAAGTCCTCGTCGACCTCCTCGAACGTGGTGGTCTCGACGCTCGTCGTGCGGATCAGGGCGCGCGGGTGGTTCTCGCCGTCCAGCAGGATCGACAGCTCACCGGCGACGGGCAGCGGAGCGCCCTCGGCGTCGTAGTCCCACAGGGCGGACGACGTCGCCGTCTTCTCCCCCGCGAGCACCGCACCGAGCAGCTGCTCGGCGAGCTCCGGCTCGTCGCCGAACGACCAGGCCTGCGGCGGCACGGTCTCGCCGACGGTCTGGCCCACCACGATGCTCGCCTTGGCCAGGCCCGCGTACTGGCGCGTGGCGGCCCAGAAGTCGAGGACCTCTCCGGCGAGTGCGGAGTCCTCCGCTGACACTGCCTCGGGGTCGAAGGTCGCGGGGTCGAACGCCTCGGGGCCGGCTGTCTCGGAGGTGCGCTCGGTGTTCTCAGGCGTCGCGTCGTCGGTCACGGGGGACATCCTGCCAGTACCCGAAGGTCCCGGGTAGCCGGTCGGCCGGAGCCGGACGGAGACGGAGCAACTGCCGGGAGGCTCCGGGCGACACAACAGATCCGGGGTGTGTTGCTCTGCGTAGACACTGTCTACACAGAGCAACACACCCCGGATCGGTACACGCTCCCCCAGGCCGTCGAGCCTGCCTGGATCAGCTCGTCAGGGTCAGCGTGCCGCGGAGCCCTCGACGTAGTCCGAGTCGGACGGCTTGATCCACGAGAACATCTTGCGCAGCTCGCGGCCCGTCGCCTCGATCGGGTGCTGCTCGCCCTTGGCGCGCAGCTCCTTGAACTCGGGGGCGCCGGCGTCCTGGTCGGCGATGAACCGCTCCGCGAAGGCGCCGTTCTGGATGTCGGCCAGCACGGCCTTCATGTTCTCCTTGACGCTCGGGTCGATGACCCGCGGACCGGAGACGTAGTCGCCGTACTCGGCCGTGTCGGAGACCGACCAGCGCTGCTTGGCGATGCCGCCCTCGACCATGAGGTCGACGATCAGCTTGAGCTCGTGCAGCACCTCGAAGTACGCGACCTCCGGCTGGTAGCCGGCCTCGGTCAGCGTCTCGAACCCGTACTGGACCAGCTGCGAGGCACCGCCGCAGAGCACTGCCTGCTCACCGAACAGGTCGGTCTCGGTCTCCTCGGTGAACGTCGTCTTGATGCCGCCGGCGCGCAGGCCACCGATGCCCTTGGCGTACGACAGGGCGAGCTCCCAGGCGGCACCGGAGGCGTCCTGCTCCACGGCGACGATCACGGGCACGCCGCGGCCGTCGGCGAACTCGCGGCGCACGATGTGGCCCGGCCCCTTGGGGGCGACCATGAGCACGTCGTGGCCGGCCTCGGGCTTGATGTAGCCGTAACGGATGTTGAAGCCGTGCCCGAAGACGAGCGCCGCGCCCTCCTTGAGGTTCGGCGCGATGTCGTCGGCGTACACGTGCCGCTGCACCTGGTCGGGCGCGAGGATGACGACGACGTCGGCATCCCGGACGGCGTCCGGCACCGTCGCGACCGCGAGGCCCTCGTTCTCGGCCTTCTCGCGGGATGCCGAGCCCTCGCGCAGACCCACGGTCACCTGGGCGCCGGAGTCACGCAGGTTCAGGGCGTGCGCGTGGCCCTGGCTGCCGTAGCCGATCACGGCAACCTTCTTCTGCTGGATGATCGACAGGTCGGCGTCATCGTCGTAGAACAGCTCAGCCACGGTTCTTGCTCCTTCAATGTGATTTCTGGGATGGAGAGTAAGTCGGTAGGTCAGGCGGTCAGGCAGGCACGCGGTATCTCACGCGGACCGGACGGCGCGCTCGAAGGCGCGGTCGGTGATGCTGCGGGCGCCCCGGCCGATGGCCAGGGTCCCGGACTTGACGATCTCACGGACGCCGTACGGTTCCAGCGCCGCGAGGAGGGAGTCGAGCTTCGCGGCGGGTCCCGTGGCCTCGATGACCACGGACTCCGGCACGACGTCGACGACGCGCGCCCGGAACATCTCGACGACCTCGAGCACCCCGGTACGGGTGGCGGCGTCGGCCCGCACCTTGACGAGCAGCAGCTCGCGGTGCACCGACGACTCGGGTTCGAGCTCGACGATCTTGATCACGTGGATCAGCTTGTTGAGCTGCTTCGTGACCTGTTCCAGGGGGTGCTCCTCGACGTCGACCACCACGGTGATGCGCGAGATCTCCTCGTGCTCCGTGGGGCCCACCGCCAGGGAGTGGATGTTGAACGCGCGCCGGGCGAACAGCCCGGCGACGCGCGTGAGCACGCCGGGCTTGTTCTCCACGAGCACGGACAGGGTGTGCCTCGACATGGGATGCAGTCCTCGCTCAGTCTTCTCGGTCCCACGCCGGCGAGATGCCGCGTGCGTACTGGATGTCGTCGTTGCTCACGCCGGCGGCGACCATGGGCCACACCATCGCGTCACGCGAGACGGTGAAGTCCACGACCACCGGACGGTCGTCGATCTCGTTGGCCCGCTTGATCGCGGCGTCGACGTCGGAGGCGTGCTCCACGCGGATGCCCTCGCAGCCGTACGCGTCGGCGAGCTTCACGAAGTCCGGCACGCGCATGGTGCCGTGGCCGGTGTGCAGGTCGGTGTTGGAGTAGCGCGACTCGTAGAAGAGCGTCTGCCACTGCCGCACCATGCCCAGCGAGCTGTTGTTGATCACCGCGACCTTGATCGGGATGTCGTTGATCGTGCAGGTGGCGAGCTCCTGGTTGGTCATCTGGAAGCAGCCGTCGCCGTCGATCGCCCAGACCGTCCGGTCCGGCTGGCCGACCTTCGCGCCCATCGCAGCGGGGACGGAGTAGCCCATGGTGCCGAGACCGCCGGAGTTGATCCAGGTGTTGGGCCGCTCGTAGCTGATGAACTGGGCCGCCCACATCTGGTGCTGTCCCACGCCCGCGACGTAGATGCCGTCCGGCCCGGTCAGCTCGCCGAGGCGCTGGATCACGTGCTGCGGCGACAGGTTGCCGTCCTCCGGCTGGGTGTAGCCGCGGGGGTAGGTCCTGCGCCACTCGTCGAGCTGGTGCCACCAGCCCTCGATGTCGGGCTTGCCGTGCGTCTCGTGCTCCTTGGCCAGCTCGGGCAGCAGGTCGCCGATGACCTCGCGGAGGTCACCGACGATCGGGACGTCCGCCTCGCGGTTCTTGCCGATCTCCGCGGGGTCGATGTCCGCGTGGATGATCGCGGCCAGCGGGGCGAAGCTCGAGAGCTTGCCCGTCACGCGGTCGTCGAACCGGGCGCCGAGCGCGAAGACCAGGTCCGCCTTCTGCAGCGCCGCCACCGCGGGCACCGTGCCGTGCATCCCGGGCATGCCGAGGTGCTGCGGGTGGCTGTCCGGCACCGCACCGCGGGCCATCAGGGTCGTCACGACGGGCGCCCCGGACAGGTCCACGAGCTGGCGCAGCAGGTCCGCCGCGCCGGACCGGATCACGCCGCCGCCCACATAGAGCACGGGGCGCTTCGCGGTGGCCAGCAGCTTCGCGGCCTCTCGGATCTGCTTCGAGTGCGGCTTCGTCACCGGGTGGTATCCGGGCAGCTGCAGCTCCTGCGGCCACGAGAACGTGGTGCGCGACTGCATCGCCGACTTCGAGATGTCCACCAGCACCGGCCCCGGCCGCCCCGTCGAGGCGATGTGGAACGCCTCCGCGATGGTGCGCGGGATGTCTGCCGGGTCGGTGACCAGGAAGTTGTGCTTGGTGATCGGGAGCGTGATGCCGACGATGTCGGCCTCCTGGAACGCGTCCGTCCCGATCGCCGCGGAGGCGACCTGGCCGGTGATCGCGACGAGCGGGATCGAGTCCATGTGCGCGTCCGCGATCGGTGTCACCAGGTTGGTCGCGCCGGGGCCCGACGTCGCCATGGTCACCCCGACCCTGCCGGTCGCGTGGGCGTAGCCCGAGGCCGCGTGGCCGCCGCCCTGCTCGTGCCGCACGAGGATGTGGCGGAGCTTGGCGGAGTCCATCAGCGGGTCGTAGAGAGGCAGGATCGCGCCACCCGGAATACCGAAGACGGTGTCGACACCGACCTCCTCGAGCGAGCGGACGATGGACTGCGCACCTGTGACTTCCTCCGGACCGACGCGAGGCGTCGCGGCCTCGGGCTCGGCCTTGCCGCTAACCACGCGGGACCGAAGCTCGGTGCGCACCTGGTCACGCGCCTCGGCGCGCGCAGCGATCTGTGCGGGTGTCGGTGTGCCGGTCATACGGATCTCCTGCCGTCGCGCCCCGTCCTGGGGCGAAAGCGAGCGTTCGTGACAACAAAAAAACCCCGGGTCCTTGGGGAGCAAGGACTGCCAGGGTGAGCGCGCGGACGATGCCTGTGCTGGGCTTAGGCCGCGCGCTCAGGAAGTACTACAAGAATGATCGTCTGCACGTGACGCACGTTACGCCGAATCTGCGGCGATGTCACTCAGCGGGCCGATGGTCCCACGATCCGAGACGACAAGGGTCTCCAGCCGCAGGATCCCGCGCCGCAGCGGCGCAGCGGTAAGGCGGTCAGGGTACGTCCCGGTGCCGGAACGTCACCCAGCCGAGGACGGTCAGCACCGCCGTGACCCCCAGCAGCAGAAGCGGGCCGTGCACGAGCGGGACGGCGAGCAGCCCGTCCCCGGACAGGGCGTCGGGCGCGCCGCGGACCCATCCGTCCGCGTTCGCGACCGGGAACCACTCCCGGCCCCTGGCCGCCGCGCTCAGGACCGTCTCCTCGACCAGGACCCACGCCACGACGAGCGGGACGGCGACCCACCAGCGGCGCACCAGCACACCCAGCGCCGCACCACCGGCCGCCGCACAGGCCGCGAGCGCGAGCACCCGCACGCCGCTCCACGTGAGCGCGAGCGCCAGGTCGGCCGGCGGCCCGCCGAGCGCTCCCGCGCGAGCCTGCACCGCGTACGTACCCACCGCGAGCAGCGCGTACGCCGCGGCCACGCCCGGCAGGACCGCCAGCGCCGCGGCCGCCACCTTGCTCCAGTACACACGTCCCCGACGCGGTTCGACGGTCAGCAGGGCCCGCGTGCCGCCCGACGCCGCGTCTCCCGTCACGAGCAGCACGCCCGCCACGTAGGCCAGGAACACCGACGTCATCGCGTAGAACGAGAGCCGGCTCTCGCCCAGCATCGCGGCGAGCGTCGAGGTGTCAGCCTCGAACGTCGTCAGCACGACCGCCAGCACCACGTGCGCCAGCATCCCCGCGGCGATCCAGCGGATCGCCGGCCGCACGCCGAACCGCCGCAGTTCCGCCCACACCAGGCCCGTCATCGGTTTCCCCTCGCGCGCTGCGACTTCGAGGTGCCCTGGTCGGGGGCGCTCGGCTCTTCGGCTCTCGGCTTGGGCTTCGGGGCGCTCGGCTTGGGGGCGCTCGGCTTGGGGGCGCTCGGCTTGGGGGCGCTCGGCTTGGGGGCGCTCGGCTTGGGGGCGCTCGGCTTGGAGGCATCCGGCGTCGGCGCGTCCTGCCGCTGCGCCTCGGGCTGCTGGCTGCCCGCCTTCCTGGCCGCCTTCTCGGCCACAGCCGCTTCCCTCGCCGTGGCCTTCTCGTCGGACGCCGCCTGCCTGGCAGCCGCCTTCTCGTCGGCGGCCGCCTGCTTCGCGGTCGCCTTCTCGGCGAGCTCTGCGCTCGCCGCGGTCTGCTTCGCTGCCGCTTCCTTGTCGGCCTTGCGCTGCTCGGCCGCCTTCCTGCGGTCGGCGGCCTGCCGCTCGGCGGCCTTGCGGACGGCCCGCTCCTCCGCACGGCTCACGACCTTCGGTTCAGGTGCCGCTACCGGCCGCAGCCGCCCCACGACGGCCGCCAGGTCCTCCCGCAGCGGCACCAGCTCGCTCACGAAGAGCTTCTGCTTCGCGAGCGTCCTGGTGATGTCCGCCGGCTCAGTGACGCCGTCGACGTGCAGCGTCCCGCCGTCGGCGGTGCTGACCCGGACCTTGAACCCGGCGGCGCGCAGAACCGTCGCCGCCGCCCCCGGCTCGTCGAGGCGGACGCGGACGGTCACCTCGGCGTCACCCAGGAGGTCGGCCACCATGCCCTGTGCGAGGACACGCCCGTCGTCGAGCACCGTCACCGTGTCCGCGATCTGCTGCGCCTCGGTCAGGACGCCGGTCGCGACCAGCACCGTCTTGCCCTGGTCGGCGAGGCGCCGCAGGGCTTGCCGGATCTCGCGGGTGCCGACGGCGTCGAGCCCGGCGCTCGGCTCGTCGACGACGAGCAGGTCGGGGTCACCCAGGAGCGCAGCGGCGAGCGCGAGGCGGCGTCCCTCGTCGGCCGAGTAGGTGCCGTAGGCCGCCTTGGCGCGGTCGGTGAGGAGTACCCGTGCGAGCACCTCGTCCACCCGCGCGCGCGGTACCCCGGCCGCGCTCGCGAGGAGAGCCAGGTTGCGGCGGCCGCTCAGGTTGCCGTGGAACCCGTTCCTGCCGACGACGGCGCCGATGCGGCCGGCGAGGTCGGGCAGGCCGTCAGGTACGGGTACGCCGAAGATCTTGATGGCGCCGCCGTCGGCGTGCGCCAGGCCGGTGAGGAGGCGCAGCGTCGTGGTCCTGCCCGACCCTGGCAGGCCCAGCAGCGCGTGGACGCCTCCGGTCGGCACGCGGAGATCCAGGCCTTCGACGCCGACGACTCTCCCCCGCAGCGACCGGTAGGACTTGCGCAGGCCGAGCGTCTCGACCGCTGTGTCGCTCCCTGGCATCACCCGCACAGGGTAGGGCATTCCGGACAGCCGCCGACCCGGAGTCGGTCACCAGCTCATCGCGCCGTGCAGCGACGTCGGCGCCGGGTCGACGCCGAGCCGCTCGCGCAGCACCGTGAGGTCGTAGGTGCGCTCCATCGCGAGGTGGCTGATGGCGTACCGCGACAGGCGTGGCTCGCGTCCCGTCCAGCGGGACACCCGCTCGCCCGCCCAGGCCAGGGCGTTCGCGAGCCGGACAGGGATGTCGACCACCTGCACGGGCCGGAACCTGGCGAACATCAGCAGCTCGAGCGTCTTGTCGAGGTCGACGGGCCGGGCGTCCGCCACATTGGCCACGAGCGGCCGGCCGGCGCTTGCCTCGGGCTCGACGTCGGCCACCAGCGCCGCGCGGATCGCCAGCACCAGGGTGTCGACGTGCGTGAGGTGCTGACGCACCTTGCCACCACCGGGGATCGGCAGCCAGGCGCCCACCGCCGCCGACTCGAGACGCGGCAGCAGGGTCGTGTCGCCGGGGCCGTAGACCGCGTGCGGTCGCAGCACGATCACGGGACCCCGGTCCCCGCGTGCGGCGTCGGCGGTCAGGTACCGCTCAGCGGCCGCCTTGGTGGAGCCGTAGGCGTTGACGTAGCCACGTACCGGCGCCTCCGCCTCGGTCACCGCGACGCTCGGGGTGCGGGGGTCGTACACGCTGCCGGAGGACACGTGCACGAACCGCGCCTCGGGGAACGACTCGCGCACCGCGCGGGTGCCCTCGACGTTGACCACCCAGGCGCGGGCATGGCTGCCGCCGTCCCGCACCGCGGCGCCGCAGTGCACGACGGCGTCGACGTGCTCCGGTCGGTCCTCCTTGGCCAGCGGCCCGTCCCGGAGGTCCCAGACCTGGTGCGAGACCTGCTGCGGCGAGCCGACGGGCAGGCACGGGACGCGGCGCGAGAACGCGATCACCTCATGTCCACGCGCCACCAGGTCGCGGACCACAGCACCACCAACAAAACCAGACGAACCGGTCACCGCCACCCTCATGCGCGCACTGTACCGGTCAGCGGTGACACCAAGTTGACCAGTGCGCGGCGATCAGGCTTCCGGGACCGGCCGGCGACCGGCACGTGGGTCGCCTCGACGACCAGGTCGGGCAGTGCACCGTGGTCCAGGACCTGCGCCACCTGGTCGGCGACCGTCCGCGCCAGCTCCGTGCCGGCCCGGACCACCGGGGAGGCGTCCGCGTCCCGGATGCTGCCCTCTGCCGTCACGACGAGGACCACCCGCTCGTCGCCGTCGGGCACCGGAACACCGACGAGCACGGCGTCGGCGACGCCCGGCAGCTCCCGCAGCCGGGGCTCGAACAGACCCGGGTAGATGTTCACCGTCCCGCGGATGATCATGTCCCGGTTGCGGCCGACGAGCACGATCCGCCCCTCGGCGTCCTGGTAGGCGAGGTCGCCCGTGCGGTGCTCGACCGCCCGCGCCCCGCCCGCGTCGAGGTCGGAGAGGTACCCGGCCATCAGGGACGGTCCCGTCAGCACGAGCTCGCCCACCTCGCGCTCGTCGTCCGGGCCGGCGGAGTCGGCCACGGCCTCCGAGCCGGGCCGGTCTCCCGAGTCCTCCGAGTCCCGCGCCGCCGCCGCGTCGATCCGCACGCCGATGCCGCCGAGCGGGCGGCCGACGAGGTCCCCGGCCGCGGCGGCCGCGATCTTCTCGTCCGCGTCGGTCACCGCCGCCGGCAGGATCTCGGTGGCGCCGTACACGGCGAGCCAGCGTGTGCCCGGCAGGACACGGCGGCCACGTTCGAGCAGCGCGACCGTGACGGGCGCCGCGCCGACCGCGAGCACGGCCGGGCCCGCCGCGCTCGGGGGAGGCCCCGTGCTGCTCCCGGCTTCCAGGACGTCGAGCAGCGCGGTCACGTCGGCGGGCACGAGGAACGAGGAGTCCGCCCCCGCGACCCCGCGCGCGAACGCCTCCGGCGCATCCTTCGGGGCCTTCGCGGGGATCTCCCACGTGCCGCCCGCGATGATCGCAGGCAGCCCGAGGAACATCTGGTCCGTATGCGCCCGCTGCCCGGGTCTCAGGTCCCCGACCCGCGCGAACAGGTCAAGCATTCCGCCGAGCGTGCGTGCGGTGTGCACCACCGCCTTCGGGTCCGAGGTCGTCCCGGACGTGAAGACGATCAGCGCCTCGCCGTCCGCCCCCGCCACCTCCTCCGGAGCCCGAACCGCCCCGGGAACCACCCGCCCCAGCCGCCCCACGCGGTGCGCGCCACGCGGCACGCCGGGGAGCCACCGGCCGGTGTACAGGTGCCGCACCGGCAGCCGCCCGTAGTCCGGGAGCAACAGACCGCGAGACCGCGCGATCCCCCGCAACGGACCCGACGACGCCGCGTACAGCAGCGCCTCCGTCGCGGCCCAGCGCGGCCGCGCCGCAGCGATCCGCGCCGCGAACAGCTCCGGCGTCGAACCCGGGTCCACGAACACCACCGCGCCACCCGCACGCAGGACGGCGAGGCACAGGACCACACCCTCCGGGCGGGGCCGGATGCTGAACAGCACGCGGTCGCCAGGCTCCATGCCCTGCGCTCGCAGCGCGGCCGCCGTCCGCTCGACCCGTTCGGCAAGGCCGCCGAACGTCATCTCCTCGCGTACGCGCCCGCCGTCACGGCCGCCGAACCAGCGGAGCGCGACGACGTCGGGCGTGCCCCGCGCGACGTCCAGCAGCTCGTCGACGAGGTGCTTCACGAGACCTCCCGCGTCCCGGCCGACGCCGTGACCGGGTTCGCGGCGCCGTCCGCGCCCCGCAGGCCGATCTCCAGCGAGCCGTACGCGGGGACCAGCACGCCGCGTGCCGCGCGGCGTCGTCCCACGACCGGCACCCGGCCATCCGCCGCTGCCGCCGCCAGCGCGTCGAGCACCGCGTCGACCTGCGCCATCGCGAGCGGCATGCCCAGGCAGAAGTGCGGGCCCGCCCCGAACCAGAGGTGCCGCACCGCGGGTTCGATCGGCCGGTCGGGATCGAACCCGCCGCCCGCCCGGCAGCAGTTCACGGTGGCGATCACCACGCGGTCCCCTGCCCTGACCGGCACCCCGCCCACCGAGGTGTCGGCCCGCACCGAACGCAGCATCGCGGGGGTCGGCACGGTAACGCGCAGCCCCTCCTCGACGGCGCGCCTCCGCAGCTCCGCGTCGTCGGCCAGCAGGCGTGCGGTCCACCCGGTGTCGTGCGCGATGGCCACGAGCCGCGGCACGAAGGACTGGATCGTCTCCGTCCCCGTGAGCACGAACGCCCCGACGGCCCCCATCGCCTCCCGTTCGGACAGCCCCAGGTCGCGCATCCGCCCGGGGACCGTCGCGGGGTCGCCGGCGCGGTAGGCCGCTCGCGCGGGTGCCGTGAGCCGCTCGAGCACGGCACGCGCCTGCGCCACCTGGGACCGGGTCAGCCCGTGCCGGTGCAGCCGCACCATCCCGGTGATCGTCTGGGCGGCGACCATCGACGAGCGCACGGCCTCGTCGGTCGGCGGCAGCCCCACCATCCCGCAGATCACCGCACCGGCCTGCGCGCCGACCGCCGTCGCCAGGTCCACGGTCTCCCCCGCGGCGAGCCGCCGCGTCAGCTCCGGCAGCACGCCCGCGCCGCGGTCGCCGTCCGCGGACACGAGCTCGCGGACCGCCCGGGGCGAGAACAGCGGCCCGAGCGCGCGCCGCAGCGCGGCGTGCTCGGCGCCCTCCATGTTGAGCAGCACCGAGGGCCCGAGCACCGGCGTCCACAGGTCCGACGGCGCCCCCGGGCCCACCTTCGAGAAGTGGTCCAGGTCGAGCAGCACCTCGCGGGCGAGCTCCGCGTCGCTCACCACCACCCCGATCCGGGGCACCCGCACCACCGGCCGATCCCGTGCGGACCGCAGCGCCGGGTAGGCGAGGGGATGCGCGGCGCGCTGCACCCGCTCCTCCCAGAAGGCCTCGGGCGAGGCCCAGCCGTGGCCCTGTGCGGTGACGACCGGTGGACGGCGATCGTGCACGGCAGCCGCTGCCAACGAAGGCGTCATCGGATGTCCACGATCTCTGGCCGGTAGCGGTGGTCGGCGTACCAGCCGAGCGTGCGCACCAGCCCCCAGGCGTGCACGCGGCGCGTCGAGGCGCGCACCCATACCGTGCGGTGCTCGGCGTACCGCGTCGTCAGCCGCCGTACCGCGTTGACCAGCGCGCGGTCCTCGTGCAGGTCCTCGATCCGGGTGCGCGGGAACCCGCCCGCCCGCTCGTACAGGGACGCGGTGATCGCCATGTTGCAGCCGGGCGTCATGACGTACGGACCGAGATACCCCTCGTCCTGGTTCCCCGGGCGAACCTTGCCGAACGTGCTCGACGCCCACAGCGCGAACGACAGCACGCCCTGCTGGAACCTTGAGACGGGCAGGTCGTCGTCGCGCGGGACGAGGCGGCCGGCGACGAGCTCGTCGCCCGACGCGAACGCTTCCCGTACCGCACTGGTCCACCCCGGCGGCGGCAGGCAGTCGGCGTCCGTCCGGGCCAGCAGCTCGGCGCCGAGCGCGATGGCCGCGCGCATGCCGGTGTCCGCGGCGGCGCCGGTCCCCTTCTGGTCCTCGGTCACGACCTGCCAGCGCAGCCGTCCCCAGTCGGCTATCGCCTTGCGCACGACGTCGGGCGTGCCGTCGGTGGACCCGTTGTCCACGACCACCAGGTCGAAGTCGTCGTCCTCCTGCGCGTGCAGCGCCTCGAGCGTGCGCAGGATCCCGTGCTCGTGCGCCTCGTTCAGCGCGGGCACGACGACGGCGAGCCGCGGGCGTCCCGCCACCGGTCCGAGCAGTCCGTCGCTCACCACCGGACCACCATCGCGCCCATGCTGATCCCGCCGGCCAGGCCGAGCAGCAGCACGACGTCTCCGCGCCGCAGCCGGCCGGACCCGAGCGCCGTGGCCAGCTGCAGCGGCAGCGTCGCCGAGGCGACGTTGCCGTGGTCGGCGACCGTGAGGATCGTGCGGTCGGCCGGTACGCCGAGCGCCCCGTGCACGTCCGCGAGGTACGCGACCGCCACCTGGTGCACGGCGATGAGCGCGACGTCGTCGATGGTCACCCCCGCGGCGGCCAGCGCCTGCTCGACGGGGCCAGGACCGAAGGCGACGAAGGCCTCTCGCAGCCGCGAACCGTCGATCTCGAAGTAGCTGCGCTCGGGGTCACGCGGGTTCACCGTGCCACCGCCCGGGAGCATGCCGACGTCCCAGTGCTGCGACTCGGCGGCGAACACCGAGGCCAGGATCCCCGACGGCCGGTCAACGGGCTCGACGAGCCCCGCGAGCTCGGCCGCCAGGTCGTCCTCGAAACCGTCCTCGAACGTGCCGCCGTGCCCGTGCCCGTGCGCGGCGCCCGCCCCGAAGCCGGGCATGCTCCCGGTCGCCTCGACGAGCACCGCGGCCCCGGCGTCGGACATGGTGTAGCCGGCAGCGGACATCGCGTACGTGCTGCGGTCCGGCACGTCCCACCGCACCCCGCGCGTCGGCATCTCGCCGCACGCGACGAGCACGCGGCGGTACCGGCCGGTGCCGATGAGCGCCTCGGCCACCTCGATGCCGTTGAGCACCGAGTTGCAGGCGTTCTTGACGTCCATCACCGGTGCGCGGACGCCGAGCTTTGCGGCCACGATGTGGCTGGTCGCGGGCTCGATCATGTCCTGCGTGGCGGACGCGAAGATCAGGAGGTCGACGTCGTCAGCCCGCAGGCCCGCGCGGTCCAGGACCGTGCGGGAGGCCGCGACGGCGAGGTCCGAGGCCTGCTGGTCGTCGTCGGCCACGTGGATGCGGCGCACTCCCGTCAGGCGCGAGACCATCGGGATGCGGGGCGCGACCTTCGGGTTCCTGCGGTGCAGCTCGCGCTCGGCCTCGGCCACGTCGCGCGTGCGCTCGGGCAGGTGCACCGCGACGTCGGCGATGCGGGCGACAGGGCGCGGGGACAGCCGGGGCAACGCGGAGGGCTCAGGAGGTCGAGTAGGTGCCGGGTTCAGCACGGCGGCCGGTTCGGGAAGCACCCGCGACAGAGTAGGGCACACCTACCACGCCGGATCCACTCGCCCGTAGGGTGACGGCCGTGATCCACACCCTTCCGACCACCCGGCACGAGCTGGGCCTCCTCTACCGCGCCCGGCCCGCGATGGCGGGACTGCTCCTGGCCGGCACTGCCGCCCAGGGGACGCCCCTCGGCGGTTCACCGGTTCGCAAGGTGCCCGGCATCGGGTGGGTCACGGCGGACCCGGTGGTGGCCCGCACGGTCCTGCGCGACCACCGTTCGTTCACGATCCTCGGCGAGGGCGGCGTCGGGAACCTGTGGGCCCAGATCCTCGGTGACTGGGTGCTCGACCTGTTCGACGGCGCGGGGCACCACGACCTGCGTACCCGCACGCGCGAGCTGTTCACGGAGGCCGTCTCGCGTGACCTCGTGAGCGCCGCCTGGGACGACCGGATCGCCGTCGCGGGCGAGGTGCTGCGGTCGGGCGGCACGCTCGACGTCGCGCACCTATCCCGCGTCCTGGTGGGCCGCATGGTCATCTGCCTGCTGGGCATCCCTCGACCCGCTGGGCACGGCGGGTCCTGGCCCGACGACGAGGGTGCGCTGCGGATCTTCGAGACCGGCGAGCGGCTGGCCTCGGTGGCCCTCGGCACCGCTGGATCGACGATCCTGACGCCTGCCCAGGTGGCTACCGCGCAGGGCATCGTCGCCGAGCTGAACGCGGGGATCCCCGACGGCTGGCGGGACGCACCGCCGGACACCCTGCTCGGCCGCTGCCGGGAGCTCGGCCTCGGGCTCACCGAGACATCCGGCCTGGCGTCGCTGCTCATGGTCGCCGGCACCGAGACCGCCGCGAGCGCGATGGGCCGGATCACCGCCCTGCTGATCGACACCGGTGAGCAGCACCGGATGCTCGCGGCGATCCGTGCGGCTGCCGAGCCGGGTGCGACGGCCCCGACGCCCGTGGTCGAAGGGGACGACGCGCGTGCGGCCGGGCTGCTGAACCCCGGGGAGGCGGACCCGGTCGAGAACGTGGTGCGCGAGGGGCTGCGGGTGACGAGCCCGGCGTCGGTGATCGGCAGAGGCGTGGCGGCCGACGTCGAGGTGGGCGGCGCACAGCTGCGGGCCGGCGAGCGGATCATGCTGCTGGTCTGGTCGGCGAACGCCGCCGCCGGGCCGTTCCGCGCCGACCGCTCGTACGTGCGCGAGTCTCGCCAGCTCTGGTTCGGCGCCGGTCGGCACCTGTGCCTGGGCGCTGCACTGGCCCGGGCAGAGATCGGCACCCTGCTGCGGATGCTGTGGTCGGAGGACCGGCCGCTGCGCGTCGTCCGCCGTCGGGCGGCCCGGGGCGTACTGATCCCGGCCTGGTCGGAGCTGCTCGTCACCCGCACCTGACCATCTTTGTCGCGGCAGCTGGGTCAGTGGCGGGTGGCGCGGTAGATCTCGCGGACCACGTCCTCGATGTCGGGTTCGGCGATCGACAGGTCCAGCACCTCCGCGCGCTCGGACACCGCGGCGAGCACGCGCGCCGCCGTCGTGCGCTGCGGGTCGAAGGCGAGGCGCTGCCGCAGGCCGCCCGACTCGCTGCGGACATGCTCCGCGCCGTCCAGGTCGACCAGGTCATCGGTCGGGGTGGCGAGGTCGACGACGAGCTCTCGTCGCGCTCCGACGGTCCGGGCCAGCCCGCCGAGGGTGCCGTCGAACGCGAGCCTGCCGTGGTCCACGACGAGGATCCGGTCGCAGAGCCTCTCGACGTCGCCCATGTCGTGCGTGGTGAGCAGCAGCGTCGTGCCGTGCTCGCGCCGCTGCGCCACGAGGAACTCGCGCAGGCGCTGCTTGGACAGCACGTCCAGGCCGATGGTCGGCTCGTCGAGGATCAGCAGCTCGGGCCGGTGCAGCAGCGCGGCAGCGACCTCTGCCCGCATGCGCTGGCCCAGCGAGAGCTGGCGCACCGGCGTGCCCAGGAACTCCCCCATCTCGAGCATGTCGACCAGCTCGGCGGTCCTGGTGCGCTCGTCGGCCGCTGACAGGGAGTGGATGGCCGAGAGGATGGAGAACGACTCCCGCACCGGCAGGTCCCACCAGAGCTGGGACCGCTGCCCGAAGACCACGCCGATCCGGCGGGCCAGCGCGCGGCGCTGCTTCAGGGGGTGCAGCCCGACCGTGGTCACCGTGCCGCTCGTGGGCACCAGGATGCCGACGAGCATCTTGATCGTCGTCGACTTCCCGGCGCCGTTGGCCCCGATGTAGCCGACCGCCTCGCCCGCCTCGACGGTCAGGTCGAGGTCGTCGACAGCGACGTGCCTGCTGCGGCGGAACCGGTTCTTCCGGTCGGGCCGCCCCGTGAACACCCGGGTCAGGCCCTCGGTCTCGATGATGTTCATCCACCCGCTCCTCGGTAGTGACGAAGGCCCCAGCGCCAGCACAGCCCCGCGACGGCGACGGCCCAGAGGGCGGCGACCGGCGCGAACCAGCCCAGCCAGGTCGGCAGCCCGACGGGACCCGGCATGCCGAGCAGCGTGGCCACCGGCAGGTAGGCCGCGAAGGCCACGGGAAAGATGCCGCCGAAGACGACCAGCAGCGCGCGCGGCCATACACCGGCCGGCTGCGTGGCCGCGTACCGGCCGCCGTAGACGAACGCGTTGGTCATCTCGGAGCCGTTGATCAGGAAGAACTGCAGCCCGGCGGCGGTGACGAACTGCGCGGTGAAGATGGCGAACCCGGAGGCCAGCGCGAGCACCAGCAGGCCGACGGTGCCGACGCTCCAGTCGATGTCGTTGAGCGCCAGCCCCACGGTGAGCGCCGTCGCACCCACCAGGCACCGCCCGATCCGGCGCAGGCTGAGGTCGCTGGTCATCAGCTGTGCCAGCAGCGGCTGCGGCCGCAGGAAGAACACGTCGAGCGTGCCGGCGCGCACGTAGGTCGGAAGGTTGTCGCAGTGTCCCGCGACCAGGTCGGCCAGGGAGAACGCGAGGTCGGACAGACCGAACACGAGCATGATCTGGGCGAGCGTGAACCCGCCGATCTGGTCCGTCGCCGAGTACAGGACCCAGATCTCGGTGAACTCGATGAGCCCGACGAGCGTCGCCCCGACCAGGTCCATCCGGAAGCTGGCCCGGTGGCTCGCCTGCGAGCGCGCACGGCTCGCGAGGACCGCCCGGTAGGCACGGAGCGCCCGCGCCCCTCGCCGCGGTTCAGCCACCCTGCACCTCCAGCCTGCGGCGCCCCGCCCGCGTGGTCAGGTGCCCGACGACGAGCACCACCGCCAGCCACACCAGCTGCACCCCGAGGCGCTGCCACGCGCCCGGCCCGGTGACCTGCCCGGAGAGCACGTCGATGGGGAACTGCATCATCGACGGGAAGGGCGTGAGCAGCGCGAGGGTCAGCAGCCAGTCCGGGAAGAGGTAGATCGGCGTGAACAGGCCGGCGAAGAACCCGGAGACCGCCATGTAGAGCACGCTGACGCCGCGGGTCTCGACAAGCCAGAACCCGGCGGTGGCCACGACGTACACGGTGGCGTGCGAGACCGTGATGCCGATCAGCAGGCTGGTCAGCCCCAGCGCGTACGCGGCGGCGTCGGGCGGCAGGGCCATGCTGGAGACGAGCACCCCGATGACGACGCTCGGCAGCCCGCGCGGCAGCAGGGCGAACAGCCCCTTGCCGATGTCCGTCAGCACGTTGGCCGCCTGCACGCCCACGGGCCGCAGGAAGTCGACGGCGACGTCGCCCGACTTGATCCGGGTCTGGAGGTCGCTGCCGCCCCAGAAGTTCACCGAGCCGAGCATGCCCTGGCCCAGCCAGACGAACGCCGCCATGGTCGCCGCGGAGTAGCCGGCGAGCTCACCGCCCGAGCTCTCGACGGCCGCGCCCATGATCCCGCCCTTGAGCAGGCCGAAGGTCGCGTTCGCCACCAGGCCCGCGAGCGTGGCCAGCGGGTAGGCGGACTGCCCGCGGAATCCAGCTACCAGGAACCGCCAGTAGGGGTTCCGGCCGGGGGAAGGGAGCGGGCGCACAAGCGCGAGACCTTACTCGCGCGGCTGCCGGATCTCACCCTGTTTTCCACGTCGATACGCATGCCTCGTTGCCCTCGACGTCGGCGACCACCCACCACGCCGGGGCGAACTCGTCGGTGACCAGCCGGCCGCCGGCCGCGAGCGCCGCCGCGACCCGCTGCTCGGCCTGGTCGTATGGCACCCACACGTCCACGTGGATGCGGTTGCGCTGCTCCCGCCGCTCGTCGGTCTGCTGGAACCAGACCGCCGGAAGCCGCCCGTCCGGGTCGCTCAGCCGCGCGGCGGCTGCGTCGTCCGCGTGGTCCGGGTGCGCGTCGTGGCCCAGCAGCGCCTGCCAGAACGCCTGCACCTGGGGGCCTGCGATCGCATCGATGCAGAGGGCGACCTCGCTGACCCGCGCCGGGTCCGCCGCGACGTCCAGCTCGCGGGCCGCCATCGAGATCTCGCGGGCGAGCGCGACGTCCCGCCTGGACAGGCCGCCGACGTCGTGCGACCAGGTCCGCACCGTGACGGACCCGTAGCGCAGGTCGACGTCCGGATGATGGTTCGCGGCCTCCGCGAGGGCGCCGATGCGGGTCACCAGCCGCACCCCTCGGGTGAACGACCCGGTGGCGAAGCGCGCGAGGGCGGACCTTCTCAGCACACGCCAGTCACGCGTCCCCTCGTCCGCGGTGAACTCGGCGGCGGTGATCGCGTCGGTCATGGGTCGCTCCTGGGGTGGGTGTCGTCCGGGCCCCACCACCATGGCACGAGTCACCGACACTCGAACGTCGTCGTCCGCCGCGCGGTCGGGCCGGGCACGGGCGAACCATGCCCCGACGCGCCGGGCCCGGGCGCGGCACCCCGAGGTGCCGCGCCCACCCTGGTCAGCGGCGCTGGAGCCGTGCCACGTCCCGCACGGCACCCCGGTCGGCCGACGTCGCGAGGGCCGCGTAGGCCTGCAGCGCCGGCGACACGTACCGGTCGCGGTCCACGGGCTGCCACGGCCGCTCCGAGGACTCCATCTTGGCGCGACGCTCTGCGAGCACCTCGTCCGGCACGTTGACCCGGATCATGCGGGTGTCGACGTCGATCTCGATCTCGTCGCCGTCCTCGATCAGGCCGATGGTGCCGCCCGCTGCCGCCTCCGGGGAGACGTGCCCCACGGAGATGCCGCTGGAGCCGCCCGAGAACCGGCCGTCGGTGATCAGCGCGACGACCTTCCCCAGGCCGCGGCCCTTGATGTAGGAGGTCGGGTAGAGCATCTCCTGCATGCCCGGCCCGCCGGCGGGGCCCTCGTAGCGCACGACCACGACGTGCCCCGGCTCGACCTGCTTGGTCAGGATCTTCTCGACCGCCTCGTCCTGCGACTCGCAGACCAGCGCCTTGCCGACGAAGTGGAACACGTCCGGGTCGACGCCCGCCGTCTTGAACACGGCGCCGTCCTCCGCGAGGTTGCCGCGCAGCACGGCGAGGCCGCCCTCGACGGTGTACGCGTGCTCGACCGAGCGGATGCAGCCGCCGACGCCGTCGGTGTCGAGGGTCTCCCACTGGTTGTTCGTCGAGAACGCCTTGGTGGTGCGCACCCCGCCCGGGGCCGCGTGGAACAGGCCGAGCGCCCGCTCGGTGGCCTTGCCGCCGCGGATGTCCCAGTCGTCGAGCCACGCGCGCAGCGTGGGCGTGTGCACCGACGTGACGTCGTGATCCAGCAGTCCGCCCCGGTCGAGCTCGCCCAGCAGAGCGGGGATACCACCCGCCCGGTGGACGTCCTCCATGTGGTAGTCCGGGTGGTTCGGCGCGACCTTCGACAGGCACGGCACCCGGCGGCTGATGTCCTCGATGTCGGCGAGCGTGAAGTCGACCTCCGCCTCCTGGGCCGCGGCGAGGATGTGCAGCACCGTGTTGGTGGAGCCGCCCATGGCGACGTCGAGCGTCATCGCGTTGGCGAACGCCGCCTTGGTGGCGATCCCGCGCGGGGCGGCGGTGTCGTCCTCGTCCTCGTAGTACCGGCGGGCGAGGTCGACGATGGTGCGGCCGGCCTCGAGGAACAGCTCCTTGCGGGCGGCGTGCGTGGCGAGCGTCGAGCCGTTGCCCGGCAGCGACAGGCCCAGCGCCTCGGTGAGGCAGTTCATCGAGTTCGCCGTGAACATCCCCGAGCACGAGCCGCACGTGGGGCAGGCGTTCTCCTCGACCAGGCCGAGCGCCGCGTCGTCGACGTTCTCGTCGGCCGAGTAGTTGATCGCGTTGATCAGGTTCAGCGGGGTCTTCGCGACGCCGTTCGCCACCACCGCCTTGCCCGCCTCCATGGGCCCGCCCGACACGAAGATCACCGGGATGTTCAGCCGCAGCGCGGCGTTGAGCATGCCCGGCGTGATCTTGTCGCAGTTCGAGATGCACACGATGGCGTCAGCGGTGTGCGCCTGCACCATGTACTCGACCGAGTCGGCGATGAGGTCGCGGCTGGGCAGGGAGTAGAGCATCCCGGCGTGTCCCATGGCGATGCCGTCGTCGACGGCGATCGTGTTGAACTCCTTGGCGACGCCGCCCGCCTCGCGGATCGCCGACGCCACGAGGTCACCCATGTCCTTGAGGTGTACGTGCCCCGGCACGAACTGCGTGTACGAGTTCGCGATCGCGATGATCGGCTTCCCGAAGTCCTCGGCACCCATGCCCGTGGCGCGCCACAAGGCGCGGGCTCCGGCCATGTTGCGGCCGTGGGTGGACGTCCGGGAGCGCAGGGGACGACTCATGACTGTTCAGCTCCTTCGATGCTGGATGGCCGCGCGCCATACGGGGGTGGGCGGCTCCTGCACGCTACCTCCGGTCCACCGCGCCGGACACCGGGCGTCCACAGGGTGACCCGCAAACCCTTGACCGGGCTGTGCGCCGTGGGCACACTGTCTAGCGGCGGGCTGCCGACCTCAGGATCACTGGCCCCGCCTGCAAGGATGCCGGCCACCTGGACGCCGCTGTTCGGGACCCGTGCGCGTCACGCATGTATCTGCTCACTGCTACGTACAACGAGGTGCGACATGGCGAAAACGTTTACTACCGAATCTCCTTCCCCGTCGAAATCGTTTGCTAGACACTCCGGGCCGCGGCGCGGCCGCCTGTTCCGGAAGCTGGCGAGCATCGGCGCCACTGCCGCACTCCTCGGGGCCGGGATGGTGGCGTCCGCCGTCCCCGCGGCGGCCGTGGACCGCAACGAGACCGGCAACCACGGCGGGTACTTCTACTCGTTCTGGACCGACGCCCCGGGAACCGTCTCGATGAACCTCGGTTCGGGCGGCAACTACTCGACCCAGTGGAGCAACACCGGCAACTTCGTGGCCGGCAAGGGCTGGGCCACCGGCGCCCGGCGCAACGTGAGCTACTCCGGCACGTTCAACCCGTCCGGCAACGCCTACCTCACGCTCTACGGGTGGACGCGCAACCCGCTCGTCGAGTACTACGTGGTCGACAACTGGGGCACCTACCGGCCCACCGGCGAGTACCAGGGCACCGTGACCACCGACGGCGGCACCTACGACATCTACAGGACGATGCGCTACAACCAGCCCTCGATCGAGGGAACCCGGACGTTCCCGCAGTACTGGAGCGTCCGCCAGGGGAAGCGCACGGGCGGCACCATCTCCGCCGGCGCACACTTCGACGCGTGGGCCGCACGCGGCATGAACCTGGGCAGCCACGACTACCAGATCATGGCGACGGAGGGCTTCCAGAGCAGCGGCAACTCGAACATCACCGTCGGCACCGGCGGCGGGGGCGGCGGAGGCACGTCCTGCACCGTCAACGTGACCCGGGGCCAGGAGTGGGGCGACCGGTTCAACGTGAACCTCTCGGTCAGCGGCAGCAGCAGCTGGACCACGAGGATCAGCCTCGCCGGCGGCCAGTCGCTCCAAAGCAGCTGGAACGCCAACGTCACCGGGAGCACCGGCACGCTGACCGCGACGCCGAACGGGTCAGGCAACAACTTCGGGATCACCGTCTACAAGAACGGCAACACCACGTTGCCCACGGCCACGTGCTCGTGACGCACGAGCCTCACTGACCGGGGCGGGATGCGTCAGCGGCGGCGCATCCCGTCCCTCCACGGCCCGGACGATCGGGTCGAGCGATCGGGCTTCACCCCTTACCTGAACATTGCCGGGTGCCGTACGGTCTTACCAGGGACCCGCAATGACGCGGATTCCGGCGTGCACGCGACGGGGGTACTCGAATGCGGGTAACAGAGGCTTTGCGGCGCAAGGGCGGCTCGGTCGTCACCATCTCGCGCGACCGGAGCGTGCGCGACCTGCTCGCCATCCTCGCCCAGCACGGCATAGGCGCCGTAGTGGTGTCCGACGACGGCGAGACCGTCGACGGGATCGTGAGCGAGCGCGACGTCGTCCGCCGCCTGCACTCGGACGGCGACGGCATCCTGGACGGCCCTGTGGGGGCGATCATGACCGCCGCGGTGCACACCTGCGGGCCCGAGGCGACGCTCGACGAGCTGATGCCCCTGATGACGGAGCACCGGGTCCGCCACGTCCCCGTGCTCGTCGAAGCCCGGCTGACCGGGATCGTGAGCATCGGCGACGTCGTCAAGCACCGGATCGCCGAGGTGCAGGCCGAGCGCGACCAGCTGACGGCCTACATCACCGGCGGGCCGTAGAGCCCTTCCGGTGTCGTAGCCGCGGAACCGTCCACGGGATCCGCGGTGCCCTTCTACGACCGCGACATCGCCCGGTACTCGTCCTCGAGGATGCTCATCACCACGGCGTCGGCCCAGGTGTCGCCGTCGCGGTAGATGTCCCGCAGACGACCCTCCTCACGGAAGCCGAGCGACTCGTACAGCGCCTGCGCGCGCGGGTTGATGCTGAGCACGTCCAGGCTCACCCGGTGCAGACGGGGCCCCGGTTCGCCTTCGACGCCGTCGAAGGCGAACCGGAGCACCTCCTGGATGGCCTCCCGGCCGTACCCGCGCCCCCGGTAGTTCGGGAGCAGCTGGAGCCGGAGGTTCGCCGAGCGGACGTCCTCGTCGAGGTCGTTGAGCACGATCTCGCCGATCATGTCGTCGCTGACCGGCTTGCCGTCCCGCATCGCGGCGGGACAGATCGCCCAGTCGTAGCGGCCGGGCCGGTCGCTGACCGTGCTCGCCCACTCGTTGATCTGCTCGCGCGTGAACGTGGCGGTGGTCCCGGTCAGCCGGGTCCCCTCCGGATCCTGCACCGCCTCCCACAGGCGTTCCGCGTCGCGGCCCTCGATGGGGCGCAGACGCATCATCTCGCCGCGCAGGAGCGGCCCGCGGGTCACCTGCCCGCCCTCGAACCCAGACTCACGAGCCGATCCGATCCAGCACCAGCTCGCGGACCCGCTTCGCGTCCGCCTGGCCCTTCGTCGCCTTCATCACGGCGCCGATGATCGCGCCGACCGGTCCCTGGTTGCCACCACGGACCTTCTCCACGATGTCGGGCTGGGCCGCGAGTGCGTCGTCGATGGCGGCGAGCAGCGGACCGTCGTCGGACACGATCTCCAGGCCGCGGGACACGACGACCGCCTCCGGGTCGCCCTCGCCGGCGAGGACGCCGTCGAGCACCTGGCGGGCGAGCTTGTCGTTGAGCCGGCCCGAGTCGACGAGCCCCTGCAGCTGCGAGATCTGCGCCGGGGTCACCGCGAGGTCCTCGAGCGTGACCTCGTCCTGGTTGGCCCGCCGGGCCAGCTCGCCCATCCACCACTTGCGTGCGCCCGCGGCGCTGGTGCCCGCGGCGACGGTGGCCTCGATGAGGTCCATGGCGCCCGCGTTGACGACGTCGCGCATCTCGGCGTCGGCGTAGCCCCACTCGGTCTGGAGCCGACGGCGGCGCGCCACCGGCATCTCCGGGAGCGTCGCCCGGATCTCCTCGACCCACTCGCGGCTCGGTGCCACCGGCACCAGGTCCGGCTCGGGGAAGTAGCGGTAGTCCTCGGCGTCCGACTTCACGCGGCCCGACGACGTGGTGCCGTCCTCCTCGTGGAAGTGGCGCGTCTCCTGGATGACCGTCAGCCCGGCGTCGAGCACGCCCGCCTGGCGGGACACCTCGTAGCGGACCGCGCGCTCGATCGAGCGGAACGAGT
This sequence comes from Promicromonospora sp. NPDC050249, assembly GCF_040656015.1. Lineage (NCBI taxonomy): Bacteria > Bacillati > Actinomycetota > Actinomycetes > Micrococcales > Promicromonosporaceae > Promicromonospora > Promicromonospora sp. NPDC050249. Next base: position 51,871 of record NZ_JBFAKY010000036.1, read on the forward strand.
TGACGTTCTTGGTCTCGGTCCGGGTGCCCAGGGGCGACTCCGGCGTCGGACGCAGCGACAGGTTGACGTCCGCACGGACGTTGCCGCGCTCCATCCGCGCCTCGGAGACGTCGAGCGAACGGAAGATGTCGCGCAGCGTCTGCACGTAGGCGCGCGCCACCTCGGGGGCACGCTCGCCGGCGCCCTCGATGGGCCGCGTGACGATCTCCACCAGGGGGATGCCCGCACGGTTGTAGTCGACGAGCGAGTACTCGGCCCCCTGGATGCGGCCGGTCGTGCCACCCACGTGGGTGTTCTTGCCGGCGTCCTCCTCCATGTGCGCGCGCTCGATCTCGACGCGGAACACCTCGCCGTCGTCCAGCTCGATGTCGATCCAGCCGTCGAAGGCGATCGGCTCGTCGTACTGGGACGTCTGGAAGTTCTTCGGCACGTCCGGGTAGAAGTAGTTCTTCCGGGCGAAGCGGCAGTTCTCGGAGATGGTGCAGTTGAGCGCCAGACCGATCCGGATCGCGTACTCGACGGCCTTGCCGTTGACCACCGGCAGGGCGCCCGGCAGCCCGAGGCTCACCGGTGTGACCTGGGTGTTGGGCTCGCCGCCGTAGGCGACCTCGGCCGCGCAGAACATCTTGGTGAGCGTGCCGAGCTCGACGTGGACCTCGATGCCCAGCACCGGGTCGTAGCGGCGGACGGCGTCCTCGTAGGCGACCAGTCCGGTCGTCGTTGCGGCGGTCATCGGGCGAGCTCCGTGGTCTTGAGTTCGGGTGCCTTGTTCAGGAGAGGTCCGCCCCAGCGCGCCTCGAGGGCCGCCTCGAGGGCCGCGCCCACGCGGTACAGCCGGTCGTCCGCCTTCGCGGGCGCCAGGATCTGGAACCCGACGGGCAGGCCGTCGTCGGACAGGCCGTTCGGCAGGGACATACCGGGGACGCCGGCAAGGTTGGCGGGGATCGTCGCGATGTCGTTGAGGTACATCGCGAGCGGGTCGTCGAGCTTCTCGCCGAACTTGAACGCGGTGGTCGGCGCCGTGGGCGAGACCAGCACGTCGGCCTGCTCGAAAGCCGCGGCGAAGTCGCGCTGGATCAGCGTGCGGACCTTCTGCGCGCTGCCGTAGTAGGCGTCGTAGTAGCCGGCGGAGAGGGCGTAGGTGCCGAGGATGATGCGGCGCTTGACCTCGTCGCCGAAGCCGGCCCCGCGCGTGGCGCCCATGACGCGTTCCGCGGTGACCGGGCCCTCGGTGGGCTCGACCCGGAGGCCGAACCGCATGCCGTCGAACTTGGCCAGGTTGCTGGAGGCCTCGGCGGGCATGATCAGGTAGTACGCGTCGAGCGCGTAGCCGAAGCTGGGGCAGGAGACCTCGACGATCTCGGCGCCCAGCGCGCGCAGCTGGTCGAGCGACTCGTCGAACCGAGCGGACACGCCGGCCTGGTAGCCCTCGCCCGACAGCTCCTTGACGACGCCGACCCGCAGGCCCTTCAGGTCACCCTTGGCACCCTGCTGTGCAGCAGCGACGACGCCGGGAACCGGCTCGTTGATCGACGTCGAGTCGTGCGGGTCGTGGCCGCCGATCAGCTCGTGCAGCAGTGCGGCGTCGAGCACGGTGCGGGTGACGGGGCCCGCCTGGTCCAGCGAAGACGCCATGGCGATCAGGCCGTAGCGCGAGACGCCACCGTAGGTGGGCTTCACGCCGACGGTGCCGGTGACCGCGCCGGGCTGGCGGATCGAGCCGCCGGTGTCGGTCCCGATCGCCAGCGGCGCCTCGAAGCCTGCGACAGCAGCGGCCGAGCCGCCACCGGACCCGCCGGGGATGCGGTCAAGGTCCCAGGGGTTCTTGGTGTTGCCGTACGCCGAGTGCTCGGTCGAGGAGCCCATGGCGAACTCGTCCATGTTGGTCTTGCCGAGGATCGGCAGGCCCGCGGCCTTGATGCGCTCCACGAGGGTCGCGTCGTACGGCGGGATCCAGTCCTTGAGGATCTTGGAACCGGCGGTCGTGGGCAGACCCTTGGTCACGACGACGTCCTTCACGGCGATGGGCACGCCGGCGAGCGGGTGCAGCTCCTCGCCGGCGGCCCGCTTCTCGTCGATCTCTGCGGCAGTCGCCAGCGCCTTCTCGGAGGAGACGTGCAGGAACGCGTGCAGGTCCCCGTCGACGGCGGCGATCCGGTCGAGGTGGGCCTGCGTCGCCTCGACGCTCGTGACGTCCTTGTTCCTCAGCGCGGACGCGAGGTCCGAGGCGCTGAGCCTGGTGATGTCCTGTGTCATGTCGTTGGTTCCCATCACTCTTCGCCGAGGATCTGCGGGACGGCGAACCGTCCGTTCTCCTGCTGCGGGGCGCCGGCCAGTACGTCCTGTATCGGCAGGGCAGGCTCCGGTACGTCGTCTCGGAACACGTTCGTCAGCGGGAGGGGGTGGCTCGTTGCCGGCACGTCTGCGGTAGCGACCTCGCTCACGCGAGCGATGGACTCGACGATCACGTCGAGCTCACCGGCCAGGCGCGAGACCTCGTCCGGTCGCAGGTCGATCCGTGCCAGCGCAGCCACGCGCGCAACCTCGTCACGGGAGATGGTGGACATGGCCGCAAGTCTAGTCGCCGGACGGCGTTCGATCTTCCGGATACCCGTGCGTTCACTGTGAGATCTCGGCTGGAACAAGCCTGAAATGCAGGAAGGGGGTGGAGCCCGCACTCACCCTGACGGGCTCGTGCTGGCTCCACCCCCTCCTGGGAATGGTTGTCCGGCGGCGTCCTACTCTC
>NZ_JBFAKY010000037.1:0-53899 GCF_040656015.1 Promicromonospora sp. NPDC050249
CAGCAGGCCGACGGCCGCGTCCACCACGGTGGCGCGGCCGTCGGCCTGCTGTACGGCTGTGGGCTCAGACCGTCGTGTAGTCCACCTGGATCGAGAAGATGTCGTGGTCACCGGACCGGAGCGTCCCGGTGAACGCGCTCTCGTGCGCCTCGGGCTCGATGGGGGCCGACGGCTCGACGTCCACCGTGCAGGTCTGGCCCGCCGCCGCGAGATGGTCGGCCCGCAGCCGGAAGAGGCCTGCCTGCCACCGGGCGCCTGGCCCGGCCGCGGCCTCCAGGACGTGGTCGAACAGCGCGAACGTCGCGTAGCCCGCCACGGAGACGGGCAGAGCGGGGAACCCGTCGAAGTGCCCCCGGCACATCGTGGCCTCCACGGCCAGCTTGGCCGTGGCGCTGCGGGTGTCGGCCGCGACGTCGACGAGCGGCGCCGGGGCGCTGTACGGGCTGGCCGGCTCCGTCGCGTCCGGTGCGGTGGCCGGGCCCATCAGGCGCCGGAACACGGGTGCCGACATGACGAGGTACTCGAGATCGAGCCGAGCCACGAGATTCCCGTCGGCGTCGCGCAGCTCGGTCTCGGCGACCGCGCGGTTCCGGCCGGTCATGCGGGCGGTCGCGCTCCCGTGGAGCGTGGTCAGTGTCCCGGTCGGCGGGTACATCCGACCCACCCCGCGGTGCGCCAGGTAGTAGTGCCGTCCGGTGCCCGGGTTGATGGCCGCGGCGGCGGAGAGCCCGAGGATCGCGAGGTGCCGCCCTGCCTCCGCGATGTTGATCAGGGTCGCCTGGCGTCCGGTGGGCGTCTGGACCGGGACCGTGGCGGCGGCCAGCCCAGGGGCGGGACTGACCAGCTCACCGAGCGCGTAGTACGGCGGCGTCACGCAGATACGCGAAGCGATCTCCGCGTAGGCCACCGTGGTGCTGTCGACAGAGGTCATGCGCGTGCCTCCCGAACATAGCCAGCAGTGCTCCAACTGGCATCATGTGCACCAGAGGCTGCTCAAGACCATTGCCCGATCAGGACTTCTCGGTCAAACTTTCCAAATGGCGGAGTATTGGCGGCTTACTCCGCGAGGCCGCCGATCACCACGTCCCACTGGCGCACGCCGCGCTCGGCGATGACCCCCCGTACCTGGAACGGGTCGGCGTCCAGGATCCGCAGCGCGTCCTCTGCGGACTCCGCCTCGAGGACGACCAGCGCGCCGATCCCGCCGTCGACCGGTCCAGAGGCGCGGACGACGCCCTCCGCGTTGAGCCCGCGCAGGAAGTCGCGGTGGCTGGGGCGGACCTCGTCACGGGTCGCCACGTCGTCGGAGTAGGTGTAGCTCACGGCGTAGATGCTCATGGCGCAAGCCTGCCATCACGAGGGCGGGGCCGGTTAATCGGGGGCGGGCCGGTTAATTCTTGATGAAGTTGCACCTTGTTCGACGAAGTCCCTCGTCACGAGGCCACCGCACCGCCACACTCGGACGATGGACGCACGTGAGAACCACTTCGACCTCGTCGTGATCGGCTCCGGCCCCGGCGGGCAGAAGGCCGCCATCGGTGCCGCCAAGCTCGGCAAGCGGGCGGCAGTGGTCGAGCAGCGCGACCACGTCGGCGGCGTCAGCCTGCACACCGGCACCATCCCGTCCAAGACCCTGCGCGAGGCCGTCCTGTACCTGACCGGCCTGCACATGCGGGACGTGTACGGCTCCAGCTACCGGCTCAAGGAACGCATCACCGTCCAGGACCTGCTCGCGCGGCTCCAGCACGTCATCGGCCGGGAGATCGAGGTGGTGCGCAACCAGCTCGCGCGCAACCAGGTCGAGACGGTGGTGGGCAGCGCCCGGTTCACGGGCCCGCACGACCTCGAGGTGACGGACGGCGAGGGCGACGTCGTCCGGCGGCTGACCGCCGACAAGGTGGTCGTGGCCGTCGGCACGAGGCCCGCCCGGCCCGCGAACATCGCGTTCGACGGCGTCCGCGTGGTCGACTCCGACGGCATCCTCGACATGACGGAGGTACCGCGGACCATGGTCGTGGTCGGTGCGGGCGTGATCGGCATCGAGTACGCCTCGGTGTTCGCCGCGCTCGGCACGCGCGTCACCGTCGTCGAGGCGCGGGACAGGATCCTCGACTTCTGCGACTCCGAGGTCGTCGAGGCGCTCAAGTTCCAGCTGCGCGACCTGTCGGTGACCTTCCGGCTGGGCGAGACCGTCGAGTCGGTGACGGCAGGCAGCGGCGGCACGGTCACGGCCCTGGCCTCCGGCAAGCGGATCCCCGCCGACTGCGTGCTCTACTCCGCCGGGCGGCAGGGTTCCACCGACGGCCTCGACCTCGCCGCGGCCGGGCTCGAGGCGGACCGGCGCGGTCGCCTGCAGGTCGACAAGCAGTTCCGGACCGCCGTCGAGCACATCTACGCCGTCGGCGACGTGATCGGCTTCCCTGCGCTCGCTGCCACCTCCCAGGAGCAGGGGCGGCTCGCGGCGTACCACGCGTTCGGCGAGCCGATCTCGTCCCTGCTGGAGCTGCAGCCGATCGGGATCTACACGATCCCGGAGATCTCCTACTGCGGGGACACCGAGGACCAGCTCACGACCGCCGGCGTGCCGTACGAGGTGGGGGTCGCGCGGTACCGCGAGCTGGCGCGCGGGCAGATCGTCGGCGACTCCTACGGGATGCTCAAGCTGCTGGTCTCGACGGAGGACCGCAAGATCCTCGGCGTGCACGTGTTCGGGACCGGCGCCACCGAGATCATCCACATCGGCCAGGCGATCATGACCACCGGCGGCACCGTGGACCACCTGGTCGACACGGTGTTCAACTACCCGACGCTCTCGGAGGCCTACAAGGTCGCCGCCCTCGACGCGACGAACAAGATGCGGGACGTCGAGCGGTTCGGGTTCTAGCGGTTCGGCGTCCAGCGGTCCGGCCTCTGCGGGCTGCGGACCTGGGCACGGCCGAGGCGCCCGCCCACCGCGAGGTGGACGGGCGCCTTCGTGCGTCTACCGCGACAGGTGAGCCAGGCTCACTTGTCGCCGGCCACCGAGAGGACCTCGGCATCGGCCAGGGTCACGAGCGCCTGCGCGTGGACCGCGTGCTGCCACTTGCCCAGGTCCTCGATCGTCTTGATCTTGAGCTCGGCGAGCATCTCGTCGTGCTTCGGCGTGAGGCCGAGCAGCGCCGACGGCGGAGCCGCCAGGATCGCGGCGATGCTCTGGTCCTTGTAGGCCTTGTCGACGAGCTTGTTCAGGTTCAGGCTCACGTGCCTGCCTTTCGTCCGTGCGGTCGTGGAGCGGCCGGGCTTTCACCCGGCCGAGGGAAGGATGTCCTGGTCAGGGTCGGTATGCAACTTTCGTCCGAAATGCCGGTTCGACCGGGAGGGCGGTGCGTGACTTTCGGCGCTGTGACGCCGTTCACGAGCGGCCGGCCGACCGTTACGCCGTGTTCGTCTGTGCACGGTTCTGATCACCGGGTGAACCAGTCTTCCCGTTCCCCTTGCAGTGTTGGACGTTCGTCCGGTTGACTTGCTCATCGTGGTGGTCTCGGAAGTGTCGACCCGGTTGGCCGCCGCGGTCCGGGCCGCCCGCACGGTGGTCCGCCGCGGCCCGCTCACGGCTGCTGCGGACGAGCCCTTTGACGGCTTCCGGCGGCCGACCGCGCTGCTCGACCCGGCCCGGGCGGTGGTCCCGTTCCTGGGCCGCGAGCAGGAGCTCGACGAGCTCCGCGCGTGGGCCGAGAGCCCGGCGACGATCAGCCTGCGGCTCATCGTCGCTCCCGTCGGCTTCGGCAAGACCCGCCTCGCGAACGAGTTCGGCAGCCGCATGGGCGAGTCCGGCTGGACCGTCGTCCCCGTGCCGCGCGGCCGGGAGGCCGCCACGGTGCGCGCACGGCCGCAGGGCGACGTGCTCTTCGTCGTGGACAACGCGGCGACCCGGCTGGGCCTCGGCGCGATGCTCGACGCCCTGGCGCGCCCGGCGCGTGGCCGCGTCCGCGTCCTCCTGCTCGCCCGGGTCGCGGGGGAGTGGCTGCGCCGGCTGCGCTGGGGCTCGACGCTGTGGCCGCTGCTCGAGCGTGACGGCGCGACGCAGACACCGCTGGACCTCGCACTGGCGCCCGGCCTGCCGGACCGTGCGGTGCTGGAGGCCGCGACCGCCGCGTTCGCCGAGTGCCTGGGCGTCGAGGACCCCGGCGCGTCCGCCGTGCGGACGCCGGAGCCGGTCGGCGGGACCCGCGTGCTCGACCTGCACGCAGCCGCCGCCCTCGCGGTCCTCGAGACGGCAGGGGTCCAGGTCCCGGCCACCGAGCTGAACCCGGTGCGCGGGCTCCTGGAGGTGGCCGCGAGCTCGTGGACCCGGTCGGCGCGCGAGGCCGGTCTGGAGCTGACCGTCGACGAGGTCAAGGACGTCGTGGCCGCCGTCTGCCTGCTGGGCGCCGACGACGCCGCGAGCGTGCGTGACGTGCTGCGCCGGGTGGTCCCTGGCGTGCCCGGACGCGCCGGTGCGCAGTGGCTGCTCGGCCTGCAGCGTCCGGTGACGGGGCTCGACGCGAACGCCGTCGGGCACGGACGCGTCGGCGACATGCTCATCGCCGACCGGTTCGGGCGGTCGGTGGCGCTGGTCGGCTCGTGCACGTGGGGCCTGTCCCGGAAGGCGGCGCTGCGCGTGGTCCACGTCGCCCGCCGGCTGGAGATCGAGCTGTCGGAGACGCCGGGGGTGGGCGCGCTGGCGGCAGAGCTGCTGCGCCGCGCGGGTGACTCCTACGGCGACGACCCGCGCGCGCTGCGGACGTCGTTCCTGCTCAAGCCCCGCGGCGTCATGGACGTGTCGACCGACGACGTGGACCGGGCCGAGCGGGCGGTGGCGGCGGCCCGGGACGCCGTGGGCAGGGCGGAGGCGCTCACCGACCTGGGCATGGCGCTCAGGGACGACGCCCGCCTGGCCGAGTCGCTGGACGCGCTGGAGGCAGCGGTGGCCGCGTGGCGCCGCCTCGCCGCCGGCGACCCCGACCGGTACCGCACGGCCCTGGTGGGGGCGATCAACGCCCTCGGCGTCGCGCACTGGCGAGCCGGGATGACGAAGGACGCGCTGGCCGCGCAGCTGGAGGCGGTCGAGCTGACCCGGACGGCCGAGGAACGGGACACGGGCTGGATCGAGGCGGAGCTGGCCCGCGTCCTGATGAGCCTGACCGTCGTCCTGAACGACACGGGCCCTCCCCAGGAGGAGGACGCGCGGTTCATGGAGTTGCTCCCGATCCTCCGGAACCTGGTGCAGCGCGACCCTCGGCAGTGGGGCGTCTTCCTGACGACCGCCCTGTCCAACCGCGCGGTGACGCTCACCGAGAGCCGCCCGGAGGAGGCCCCGGCGTTCGCGCTGGAGGCCGTCGAGCTCAGCCGCAGGATGGTGCTGCAGGCGCCCGAGCGGTACCGGCAGGAGCTCGGGTTCGCGCTGACGAACCTCGCCAACTCGTACGCGGCGCTCGGCCGCGACCGGGAGGCGATCGAGCCGCTCGGCGAGGCAGCGGCCCTGCGCCGTCAGCTCGCCCGCGAGAATCCCGCCGCGCACACCTGGACGCTCGCCTACACGCTCGCGTCGCTGGGCGCGGTGCGGTCCCGGCTCGGCGACCTGGACGAGGCGATCTCTCTCGAGCGCGAGGCCGTGCTGCTGCGCCGTCGGCTCGCGCGCGAGAATCCCGCGCGGTTCCGCAGGATGCTCGCCGCGTCGCTGTCGAACCTCGCGGTCACGCACTCGCGGGCCGGGGAGCCGGACGAGGCGCTGCCCCTGGAGCAGGAGGCGGTGGCGATCCGGCGCGGCCTGGCCGCTGAGGGGCACCCGGGCGAGGAGTACCTGGCGCGCTCGCTGTCCAACCTGGGGGTGCTCTACTCGGAGCTCGGCCGGGCCGGGGACGCCGTCGCGCCGACCGAGGAGGCGGTGGCCCAGCTGCGGCTGCTCGCCGTGGGCGACCCCGAACGCTTCGAGCCGGACCTCGCCGACGCGCTGCTCAACCTGGGCGCCGCGCTCATCGACGCGGGTCGCCCGGAGGAAGGCGTCGAGCCGACGGCGGAGGCCGTGCGCGTACGCCGGGGGCTCGCGCGCCGGAGCCCCGACCTCCACCTGCCGGGTCTCGCCTCCGCGCTCTCGAACATGGTCTCCGTGCACCTCGACCTGAAGATGCTGGACTCCGCGGCGGAGTACGCCCAGGAGGTCGTGGACGTACGGCGCCGGCTCGTCGACGGGTCCTACGCCCACGAGCAGGACCTCCTGCGGGCCCTCGACCTGCAGGCCCGCGTACGACGGTCGGGCGTCTCCGACGGCCGCGCGGTGCGCTGAGACCCTGCGGGCGTCGTGCGGGTGTGACGAGTCTGTCAGCGTGACTTCTAGAACAGGCGTGCGAATGTCAGTGGGTCGCCCTAGGATGCCTCTGTGAGCAATCGTCTCGTCGTCTCGGGTGCCCGAGAGCACAACCTGAAGAACGTATCCCTGGACCTGCCCAGGGACCAGCTCATCGTGTTCACCGGGCTGTCGGGCTCCGGCAAGTCGTCGCTCGCGTTCGACACGATCTTCGCCGAGGGGCAGCGCCGGTACGTCGAGTCGCTGTCCGCGTACGCGCGTCAGTTCCTGGGCCAGATGGACAAGCCCGACGTCGACTTCATCGAGGGGCTGTCGCCCGCGGTGTCGATCGACCAGAAGTCGACCAACCGCAACCCGCGCTCCACGGTCGGCACCATCACCGAGGTCTACGACTACCTGCGCCTGCTGTACGCACGCGCGGGCACGCAGTACTGCCCGGTGTGCGGCGAGAAGGTCCAGTCGCAGACGCCGCAGCAGATCGTGGACCAGATCCTCGAGCTGCCCGAGAACACGCGGTACCAGGTGCTGGCACCCGTGGTGCGCGGCCGCAAGGGCGAGTACGCGGACCTGTTCAAGGAGCTGCAGGCCAAGGGCTTCTCCCGGGCCCGGGTCGACGGCGAGGTCGTGCAGCTGACCGACCCGCCCACGCTGGAGAAGAAGCTGAAGCACGACATCGAGGTGGTCGTGGACCGGCTCGTGGCGCGCGACGGCGTGCAGCGCCGGCTGACGGACTCCGTCGAGACCGCGCTGACCCTGGCGAACGGCCTCGTGATGATCGAGCTCGTCGACGCCGACGTCGACGACCTGACGCGCACCCGCAAGTTCTCCGAGAAGCGGGCCTGCCCGAACGAGCACACCCTCGCGCTCGACGAGATCGAGCCGCGGACGTTCTCGTTCAACGCGCCCTACGGCGCGTGCCCCGAGTGCACGGGCATCGGCTTCCGGCTGGAGGTCGACCCCGACCTCATCGTGCCGGACGACGAGCAGACGCTGCGCGGCGGCGCCGTCGCCCCGTGGGCGCAGACGTCGTCGGAGTACTTCGAGCGCGTGCTGACGGCGCTCGCGGAGGAGATGAAGTTCTCCATGGACGTGCCGTGGCGGGCCCTGCCCGAGCGCGCCCGCGAGGCGATCCTGCACGGACGCGACCACAAGGTGCACGTCAAGTACAAGAACCGGTGGGGCCGCGAGCGGCAGTACTCGACCGGGTTCGAGGGCGCGGTGACGTTCCTGGAGCGCCGCCACCGCGAGACCGACTCGGACCTGTCCAAGGACAAGTACGAGGCCTACATGCGTGAGGTGCCGTGCCCCACGTGCGGCGGCGCGCGGCTCAAGCCCGAGGTGCTCGCGGTCAAGATCGACGGGCTGTCCATCGCCGACGTCAGCCGCCTGCCGGTGGGCGAGGCCGCCGAGTTCCTCAAGGGCATAGTGCTCGGGGTGCGCGAGGCGCAGATCGCGACCGAGGTCCTCAAGGAGATCCACGCGCGCCTCGGCTTCCTGCTCGACGTCGGTCTGCACTACCTCACGCTGGAGCGCCCGGCCGGCACGCTGTCCGGCGGCGAGGCCCAGCGGATCCGGCTGGCCACCCAGATCGGTTCCGGGCTGGTCGGCGTGCTGTACGTGCTCGACGAGCCGTCCATCGGGCTGCACCAGCGGGACAACCGCCGCCTGATCGACACGCTCACCCGCCTGCGGGACCTCGGCAACACGCTGATCGTCGTCGAGCACGACGAGGACACGATCCGCGCGGCCGACTGGATCGTGGACATCGGCCCGGGCGCCGGCGAGCACGGCGGCGAGGTCATCCACTCGGGTGACTACGCGGGCCTGCTCGCGAAGAAGGAGTCGATGACCGGCGCGTACCTCTCCGGGCGCCGCTCCATCCCGGTGCCGGCCGTGCGGCGGCCCATCGACCACGACCGGCAGGTCACGGTGATCGGCGCGCACGAGAACAACCTGCGCAACGTCGACGTGTCGTTCCCGCTCGGTGTGCTGACCGTCGTGTCGGGCGTGTCCGGCTCGGGCAAGTCCACGCTGGTCAACTCGATCCTGTACACGGTCATGGCGAACCAGCTCAACGGTGCTCGGCGGGTGGCAGGGCGGCACCGGCGCGTGACGGGTCTGGACCAGCTCGACAAGGTCGTGCACGTGGACCAGGGGCCGATCGGGCGTACGCCGCGGTCCAACCCCGCCACGTACACGGGTGTCTGGGACCGGATCCGCAAGATCTTCGCGGAGACCGAGGAGGCCAAGGTCCGTGGTTACGGTCCGGGCCGGTTCTCGTTCAACGTCAAGGGCGGCCGCTGCGAGGCGTGCGCGGGTGACGGCACCATCAAGATCGAGATGAACTTCCTGCCGGACGTCTACGTGCCGTGCGAGGTCTGCCACGGCGCGCGGTACAACCGCGAGACGCTCGAGGTGCACTTCAAGGGCAAGACGGTCGCCGACGTGCTCGACATGCCGATCGAGGAGGCCGCGGAGTTCTTCAAGGCGTTCCCTGCGATCTCCCGGCACCTGTCCACGCTGGTCGACGTCGGCCTGGGGTACGTGCGGCTCGGGCAGCCGGCGCCCACGCTGTCCGGTGGCGAGGCGCAGCGCGTCAAGCTGGCGGCGGAGCTGCAGAAGCGGTCCTCGGGCCGTTCGGCGTACGTGCTGGACGAGCCGACGACCGGCCTGCACTTCGAGGACACGCGACGCCTGCTCGGTGTGCTGCAGTCACTGGCCGACAAGGGCAACACGGTGATCGTGATCGAGCACAACCTGGACGTCATCAAGAGTGCCGACTGGGTCATCGACATGGGGCCAGAGGGCGGCAGCGGGGGCGGCCTCGTCGTCGCGCAGGGCACGCCAGAGGTCGTCGCGGCGGTCCCGGAGAGCCACACGGGTACGTACCTCGCGGAGATCCTCGAGGGGCACGCCCAGGCCGGCGAGGTCCCGGTGCTGCCGCCGGCGAACGGCAAGCCGAAGCGCAAGCCCGCGGCGAAGGGCGCGACCAAGGCGAAGGCGGGGGCCACCGCCTGACCGTGCGTTCCCGGGACGACCTCGGCTACCGGATCCGTCGTGGACCGGTACCCGGGGTCGTCCTCGGTGTGGACCTGCGGGAGTCGCGTGCCAGCCATGGCTTCCGGGCCGGGTCACCCCTAGGGTGGGGCACATGAGCGGAGCCACCCATGACTATGCCGTCACCGTCCGGTGGACAGGCGCGGGGGACACGGGGACGTCGTCGTACACGTCGTACTCGCGGGACCACGAGATCGACCTGCCGCACAAGCCGCCGCTGCTCGGTTCGGCCGACCCCGCGTTTCGTGGGGACCCGGCGCGGAACAGCCCGGAGGAGCTCTTCGTCGCCAGCCTGAGCCAGTGCCACATGCTGTGGTTCCTGCACCTGGCGGCGGAGTCTGGCCTGATCGTGCGCGAGTACCGGGACTCGGCGACCGGCACCATGCGGGTCGAGGCGCGGGGCGAGGGCGCGTTCACCGACGTGACGCTGCACCCGAAGGTCGTCGTGGACCCGGGTGAGCTCGCGACGGACGAGCACCTCGCGGCCCTGCACCACAAGGCGCACGCGATGTGCTTCATCGCCCGGTCGGTCAACTTCCCGGTCCGCGTCGAGCCGACCCCGGTCCACGTCACCGTCTGATCCCACCCCGGCGCTGAGTGCTGGCTGTCTGCGCCTCCGGAGCCGGATCAGGCGCAACGAGCCAGCACTCGGCGCCGGCGCACGTGCGTCACTGTCAGTGGCACGGCATAGGTTTGGGGCATGGCGGATCCAGCTACCTATCGACCCAAGGCGGGAGAGATCCCGACCTCGCCCGGTGTCTACCGGTTCCGTGACGAGCACGGCCGGGTCGTCTACGTGGGCAAGGCGAAGAACCTGCGCCAGCGTCTGGCGAACTACTTCCAGGACGTCGCGAACCTGCACGAGCGCACCCGGCGGATGGTGACGACCGCGGCGTCCGTCGAGTGGACGGTGGTGGGCACAGAGGTCGAGGCGCTCGCCCTGGAGTTCACCTGGATCCAGCAGTACGACCCGCGGTTCAACGTGAAGTACCGGGACGACAAGTCGTACCCGTACCTCGCGGTGACCCTGGGGGAGCAGGTGCCGCGCGCCCAGGTCATGCGGGGGGCCAAGCGCAAGGGCACCCGCTACTTCGGCCCGTACGGGCACGCCTGGGCCATCCGCGAGACGCTCGACCTGCTGCTGCGCGTGTTCCCGATCCGGACCTGCTCGGCCGGCGTCTACAAGCGGGCGGGCCAGTCGGGCCGGCCGTGCCTGCTCGGGTACATCGACAAGTGCTCGGCACCCTGCGTCGGCCGCATCAGCGTCGACGACCACCGGGCGCTCGTCCTGGACTTCTGCGACTTCATGGCGGGCGACACCGCCAAGTTCGAGCGCCGGCTCACCAAGCGTATGCAGGAGGCCGCCGCCGAGATGGAGTACGAGCAGGCGGCCCGCCTGCGCGACGACATCGAGGCGCTGCGGCGTGCCACCGAGAAGAACGCGGTGGTCCTCGGCGACGCCACGGACGCCGACGTGTTCGCCCTCGTGGGCGACGAGCTCGAGGCCGCCGTCCAGGTGTTCCACGTCCGCGGGGGCCGCATCCGCGGACAGCGCGGCTGGATCGTCGAGAAGGTCGAGGACATCACCGACGGCGAGCTCGTGGAGCACCTGCTGCAGCAGGTCTACGGGGCAGCCGACGAGGTGGACGGGGAGGAGGCCCGCGACGCGGTGCCGCGCGAGGTCCTCGTGCCGGTGCTGCCGCCCGACCTGGAGCAGGTCGGCACCTGGCTCAGCGGGCTGCGGGGCGCACGCGTCGACGTGCGGGTACCGCAGCGCGGCGACAAGAAGGAGCTCGCGGCCACCGTCCGCAAGAACGCCGAGCACGCGCTCATGGTGCACCGCACACGCCGCGCGGGTGACCTCACGACCCGCAGCCAGGCCCTCGCGGAGATCCAGGAGGCGCTCGACCTGGAGTCGGCGCCCCTGCGGATCGAGTGCTACGACATCTCGCACACGCAGGGCACCTACCAGTCGGCGTCGATGGTCGTGTTCGAGGACGGCCTGGCCCGCAAGAGCGAGTACCGCTCGTTCAGCATCCGGGGATCGGACGGCGACGGCGCCCGCGACGACACGGAGGCCATGCACGAGGTCATCACGCGCCGCTTCAAGCGCTACCTGGCCGACCGCCTGAGGTCCAACGACGTCGAGATGGCCGCTGAGCTGTCGGGCGGCGGGCTGTCCGGCGGTGAGGTGGCAGCCGACGCGCCGGAGGAGAAGGCGCGGTTCGCCTACCCGCCGAGCCTCGTCGTGGTCGACGGCGGGCCGCCCCAGGTCGCCGCCGCGAAGCGGGCGCTGGACGAGCTCGGCATCACCGACGTCGCGCTCTGCGGCCTGGCCAAGCGGCTGGAGGAGGTGTGGGTGCCGGGGGAGGACTACCCCGTCATCCTGCAGCGCTCCAGCGAGGGCCTGTACCTGCTGCAGCGCGTCCGGGACGAGGCGCACCGGTTCGCGATCACGCAGCACCGCAGACGGCGCAGCAAGGGCATGACCGCCTCCGTGCTCGACGACGTCCCCGGGCTCGGTCCGGCGCGCAAGAAGGTGCTGCTCACCCACTTCGGCTCGCTCAAGCGGCTCAAGGCCGCGAGCGTCGAGGAGATCGCCAGCGTGCGGGGCATGGGGGACAAGACAGCCGAGGCGGTGGTCGCAGCCCTCAAGGCCTGACGCTGGCATGCTTGGCTCCATGAGCAACACCGAGCCGTCACCCATCACCGCACCGGACGGCATCGCCGAGGTCGAGGCCGCCACGCACGGTCCGGAGCACAGCGAGCCGCAGGTACTGGTGATCACCGGAATGTCCGGCGCCGGCCGGTCGCGAGCCGCGGCCGTCCTGGAGGACCTGGACTGGTACGTCGTCGACAACCTGCCCCCGATGATGCTCGTGCCGCTGGTCGATCTCATGGCCAAGGGTTCGAGCATCGAACGCGTTGCGGTGGTCGTGGACGTTCGCGGCAGGCAGTTCTTCTCCGAGCTGGACAAGGTGCTCGCGCACATGACGGAGGCAGGGGTCGCCTACCGGATCCTGTTCCTGGACGCGAGCGACGAGGTGCTCGTCCGCCGGTTCGAGCAGGTCCGCCGGCCGCACCCGCTGCAGGGTGAGGGCCGCATCCTCGACGGCATAGCGGAGGAGCGGTCCGTCGTTGCGACCCTCGCCGCGCGGGCCGACCTGCGGATCGACACCTCGGACCTGTCGGTGCACGACCTCGCGAGGGAGATCCGCGCGTGGCTGGCGCACGACATCAACGAGGTGCTGCGCGTCAACGTCATCTCGTTCGGGTTCAAGTACGGCATACCCCTGGACGCCGACCACGTGGTGGACGTACGGTTCCTGGCCAACCCCTACTGGATCACCGAGCTCCGGCACCTCACGGGGCGTGACCAGCCAGTACGCGACTACGTGCTCGCCCGGCCGGGCGCCGTCGAGTTCATCGACCGCTACGTCGACGCCCTGGCCCCGGTGCTCTCCGGCTACCTCAACGAGGAGAAGCGCTACGTGACCATCGCCGTGGGATGCACGGGAGGCAAGCACCGCTCCGTCGCCATCTCCGAAGCCATCGCCGACCGACTCCGTGCCCGAGGCCAGCTCGTCTCCGTCTCGGCACGTGATCTGGGCCGCGAATGATCCCGCACGCGCCCGGGGTGCCGGACGTCCCAGCGCCGGAGTGGAGCAAGAACCCGTCGGTGGTCGCCCTGGGCGGCGGTCACGGCCTGTCCGCGAGCCTGTCCGCCCTGCGCCTCATGTCCGACCGCCTCACGGCCGTGGTGACGGTCGCCGACGACGGAGGCTCCTCCGGGCGCCTGCGTGACGAGCTCGACGTGCTGCCGCCAGGCGACCTGCGGATGGCGCTCGCCGCCCTGTGCGACGACTCCGAGTGGGGTCGTACCTGGAGCGCGATGCTGCAGCACCGCTTCGCGTCGTCGGGCGAGCTGGACAACCACGCCATGGGCAACCTGCTGATCGTGGCGCTGTGGGAGCTGCTCGGTGACGAGGTCGAGGGTTTGGACTGGGTCGGACGGCTGCTCGGTGCCAGGGGCCGCGTGCTGCCGATGGCGTCGGTGCCGCTGGTGGTCGAGGCGGACGTGCGGCACCCCGCCGCGCCGGGGGAGCCGGAACCCGCGCTGGAGACGGTGGTCGGGCAGAGCCGCGTGGCCGTCACCGAGGGCCGGATCGAGCAGCTGCGCCTGCTCCCGGCGGACCCGCCCGCGCCCCCTGAGGCGGTCCAGGCGGTGCTCGACGCGGACTGGGTGGTCCTTGGCCCCGGGTCCTGGTACTCCTCGGTGCTGGTGCACCTGCTGGTGCCGGCGATCGCCGAGGCCCTGCACGTCACGAAGGCGCGACGCTGCGTGACGCTCAACCTGTCCGCGGAGAACGGTGAGACGGAGGGCCTCACCGCCGTCGACCACCTGGAGGCCCTGCACAAGCACGCGCCCGGCCTCAGGATCGACGCGGTGCTCGCCGACCCGTCGGCGGTCGAGGACGTCACGGCCCTGGAGGCCGCCGCCGCGTCCATGGGCGCGCGCGTGATCATGCGCCAGGTCCGGCGCGGCGACGACACGACCAAGCACGACGGGCTGCGCCTGGCCGCCGCCTACCGCGACGTGTTCGAGGGCGTCTACGGCGACGTCTGACGTGGCGGGCCGTTCGTGCGGCTCCGCTGCCGCGCTCGGTCGCGCTCGCCCCCGCGCCCGGTGGGCGTTCCGTCCGAGATGCGAGACCCTTCCCGACCACCGTTGACATGCTCTGTGGGCCGACGTACTTTCCCGCATACCGAATCCCTATCAAACCGATAGGGAATTCGAATCGGAGGGAGACCGGCATGGAACGAGCGACGAACGGCACGGTGCGGACCGCGCACCCGCGCTCCATCCGCCCCGTCATGCGCGAGCGTCACGTGATGTGTCCCGTGACGTGTCCCGTCGACGAGTGTTGCCCCGCCTGTCGCTGACCGTCCCCCGGTAGGACCGAGCAGCGCTCCCCGTCGCCCCACCTCACGCTACTCCCCAGCAGCCCTCACCCCACGTCCGGTGACCGACCTGCGCGCACCCTCGCGCGGGTCTGCTTCGCCGTGCCCCGAGAGGACACCCCATGGTCCCGACCCACACCCGCCCCACGAACATCCCCGCCGCCCTCGCGACCGCCATGGTCGTGGCGCTCACGCTCGCCGGCTGCGCCGGGCCCGACGCAGCCTCCGGCGCCGCACCCACCGACCCCACCCCTGGCGGCACCCTCCGGTTCGCGCTCGGCGCGGCGCCCCAGGGGGTCGACCCGCAGCAGGTCGGTACGAACGTCAGCATCTACGTGGCCCGCCAGCTGGCAGACTCCCTCACCGACCAGGACCCGGAGACGGGCGAGATCGGGCCATGGCTCGCCGAGAGCTGGGACGTCAGCGACGACCTGACCCGCTTCACGTTCCACCTGCGCGACGGGGTGACGTTCTCCGACGGCAGCCCGCTCACCGCCGACGACGTACGGGCCAGCTTCGACGCCGTCGCGGGCGACCTCGGGGCGACGGCGCCCCTCGCGGCCAGCTACCTCGCGGGCTACACGAAGACCGAGGTCGTGGACGAGCACACCGCGACGGTGGTCTTCGACGAGGCCAACGCGCAGTTCCTGCAGGCCACCTCCACGGTCTCGCTGGCGATCCTGTCCGAGGAGACCGCCGCGGTGGACCCCGCCGAGCGGCTGCAGGGCGACGTCGTCGGCTCGGGGCCGTTCGTCCTGGACAGCTACACCCAGGACCAGGGCGCCGTGATCACCCGGCGCGAGGGCTACGACTGGGCGCCCGGGTCGTCGGAGCACGACGGCGACGCCTACCTCGACAGCATCGAGTTCACCGTGGTCCCGGAGTCGGGGGTGCGCGCCGGCGGGCTCGCGTCCGACCAGTTCGACGCCGTCGGCGACGTGCTGCCGCAGGACGTGCCGCAGGTCGAGGGCTCGGGTGGCGAGGTGCTGACCCGCGCCAACCCGGGCGTGCCGTTCGTGCTCCAGCCCAACGTGACCCGGCCACCGCTGGACGACCCGGACGTGCGGCGTGCGCTCCTCGTGGCGGTCGACCGCCAGGAGCTGGTCGACACCGTCCTCTCCGCAGCGTTCAAGCCCGCGACCAGCGTGCTCGCCTCCACGACGCCCGGGTACGCCGACCAGTCGGACCTGCTGGTCTCCGACCCGGACGAGGCGGGCCGCCTCCTCGACGCCGCCGGCTGGAAGAAGGGCCCGGACGGTATACGTGAGAAAGACGGCGAGCCGCTCGAGATCGAGGCGACCTACACCCCCGTGTTCACCGGCAGCGGCGCGGTGCTGGAGCTCGCCGCCCAGCAGCTGCGCGCGGTGGGGATCGACCTGAAACTGCGGCAGCTCACCGCCGCCGAGCAGACCACCGCCCAGGAGTCCGGCGACTACGACCTGTACTACTACAACGTCACGCGGGCCGACGCCGACATCCTGCGCACCCAGTTCTCCACCGCCCAGCGCAACCTCAGCCTGCGCGAGCCGGACGACGCCGTCGACCCGCTGCTCGACGAGCAGCTCGGCGAGGCCGACCCCGCCGCACGCGAGGCCCTCGTCGCGGACGCCCAGCGCGAGATCCTCGACCAGGGGCTCGCGATCCCGCTGTTCGAGCTCGCCCAGTCCATCGGGGTGCGCGGCGACGTGCACGGCGTGACCTTCGACGCCTCCTCGCGCCTGCTGTTCCACGACGCGTGGATCGAGCAGGAGTGATGCTCGCCCACGTCCTGCGCCGCATCGGCGGCGCCGCCGCGGTCCTCTGGGCGGCGTTCACCGTGTCGTTCGTCATCCTGTACCTGCTGCCCAGCGACCCCGTGGCGATCATGCTCGACCAGGGCGCCGGGGGAGAGCGCGTGGACCCCGCACGCGTCGCCGAGCTGCGCGAGCGCTACGGGTTCGACCAGGGCCCGCTCCAGCAGTACCTCACGGTGCTCGGCCGCACCCTCACGGGCGACCTCGGCACCTCCATCAGCAGCGGCGCCCCCGTGACCCGCCTCATCGCCGACGCCTTCCCGGAGACGGCGAAGCTCGCCGGCCTGGCGCTCGTGCTCGGCGTGGCGGCCGGCGTCGGCATCGCGACCCTCGCCTCCTGGACCAGGACCGCCTGGCTGCGCGACCTGCTGCTGGCCCTGCCGCCGCTGGGTGTCGCGGTGCCAGGGTTCTGGGTGGGCCTCGTGCTGCTCCACCTGTTCTCGTTCACCTGGTTCGTCTTCCCCGCTGTCGGCAACGAGGGGTTCGCCTCGCTGGTGCTCCCTGCGGTGACGCTCGCGGTAGGGCTCGCCGCGATCGTCGCCCAGGTCCTGTCCCAGGGCCTGCGCGAGGCCTGGCGGGCGCCCTACGTCGAGACGGCGTTCGCCAAGGGCGCCGGCCGCGCCCGCGTGCTCGGCGCGCACGTCGCCCGCAACGGCTCCCTGCCGACCGTCACGGTGCTCGGCGTGCTCGTGGGCAACCTGCTCGGCGGCACCGTGGTGGTCGAGACGGTGTTCTCCCGGCAGGGCTTCGGCAGGCTCGTCGAGAACGCCGTGACCACCCAGGACATCCCGGTCGTCCAGGGGCTGGTCGTGGTCGCCGCGGCGGTCTTCGTCGTCACCAGCCTCCTCGTCGACCTCGCCCACCCGCTGCTCGACCCCCGGGTGCTGTCCGGCGCCCCCCGCGGCCGGGGAGGCGTCCGATGATCCGCACCCTCACCCGGCCCGCCCCGCTGGTGGCGCTCGCGGCCGTCGCCCTCGTGCTGGTCTGGGCGCTCGTCCCCGGCCTGTTCAGCGGCTACGACCCGATCACCGGAGTCCCCGCCGACAAGCTCCTCCCGCCGGACGGCGCCCACTGGTTCGGCACCGACCACCTCGGCCGCGACCTGTTCGCGCGCACCGTGCACGGCACGAGCCTGTCGGTGCGGGCCGCGCTGCTCGCGATCGGCGTCGCGCTGGTGGCCGGATCCGGCATCGGCCTGGTCGCGGGCTTCGTCGGCGGACCGGTGGACGACGCGCTCATGCGCGCCACCGACGTCCTGCTCGCCATCCCCGGCCTGCTCCTCTCGCTCGCGGTGGTCACCGCACTCGGCTTCGGGACGGTGAAGGTCGCGATAGCCGTCGGCATCGCCTCCGTCGCGACGTTCGCCCGCGTCATGCGCAGCCAGGTGCTGCGCGTGCGGCACGCCACCTACGTCGAGGCGGCCCGGCTGGCCGGCTCCGGCCGCACCGCCGTCCTGCTGCGGCACGTGCTGCCGAACGCGGCGGGCCCGGTGCTGGCGCTCGCGGCCGTCGAGCTGGGGGCCGTGATCCTCGCGGTCTCGGCCCTGAGCTTCCTCGGCTACGGCGCCACGCCACCCACCCCCGAGTGGGGCTCGCTGGTGGCGGAGGGCCGCGACTACCTGGCCGTCGCCTGGTGGTACTCGACACTGCCCGGCCTGGTCATCGCCCTGTTCGTGCTCGCAGTGGGCGTGCTCGGGCGGGCGCTCACCCGCGACGGAAGGACCGACCGATGACAGTCACGACGAGGACGCCCGCAGTGCCTGCGTCCCAGGCATCGACCGGCCGGACGTCCGCACGGCCGACGGCGGTACCGCCCGCGCCGTCGGGCGGCCTGCTGCGTGTGCGCGGCCTGCGCGTCGCCTATCGCGACCACGAGGTGGTGCACGGCGTGGACCTCGACGTACGCCCGGGCGAGGTGGTCGCGCTCGTGGGCGAGTCGGGGAGCGGCAAGTCCACGACGGCGCACGCCCTGATCGGCCTGCTGCCGGACGGCGGACGCGTGACCTCGGGGGAGATCGCACTCGGCGCCGGGCCGCGCTCGACGCCGCTCACCGGCCTCCTGCCCGACGCCTGGCGGCGCGTGCGCGGCGTCCGCGTGGGGTTCGTGCCGCAGGACCCGGGCACGGCGCTGGACCCGGTGGTGCGCGTGGGGGAGCAGGTCGCCGAGGCGCTCGTGGTGCACGGGACGCCGCGCCGGGCCGCGCGCGAGCGGGCCGTCGAGATCCTCCGCGAGGTAGGGCTCGACCGGCCGGCGGAGCGGGCGCGGCAGTACCCGCACCAGCTCTCGGGCGGTATGCGGCAGCGCGTGCTCGTGGGCATCGCCATGGCGTGCGAGCCGGAGCTGGTGATCGCCGACGAGCCGACGTCGGCCCTGGACGTCACGGTGCAGCGCCGCGTGCTCGACCTGCTCGGCGACCTCACGTCGCGCGCGGGAACCGCGGTGCTGCTCATCACCCACGACCTCGCGGTGGCGGCCGACCGCGCCGACCGCGTGGTGGTCCTCAAGGACGGGCTGGTGGTCGAGGAAGGGCCGGCGGCCCGCGTGCTGGGCAGCCCCGAGCACCCCTACACCCGCGAGCTGGTCGAGGCGACGCCCGGCAGAACGACGTCCGGCAGAAATACTGTGCCAAGCGCGCGCGCCGAAACAGCCGTCACCACCGCGGCGGCGTCCGGACCAGCCACGACGACGGACCGGACCTCGGCCCCCGGCACGGCGGACGCCGACGGCACGCGGCGGCCCGTCCTGCTGAGCGCGCGCGGCCTGGTCAAGGAGTTCCGGCTGGGCCGCCGCGACCGGCTGCGCGCCGTCGACGACGTCTCGTTCACCGTGCCGCGCGGCTCCGCGTTCGCGCTGGTGGGGGAGTCGGGTTCGGGCAAGTCGACCACCGCCCGCCTGGTGCTCGGGCTGGAGCGGCCCGACGCCGGCGTCGTCGAGCTGGACGGCGTCCCCGTGGGCGACGACCGGGCCACCCGGCGCCGCACCCAGCTGGTGCACCAGGACCCGTACTCCTCGCTGGACCCCCGGTTCACCGTCGCCGCCGTCGTGGAGGAGCCGCTGCGCGCGCACCGCGTGGGGGACCGCGCGGAACGTCGAGAGCGGGTGGTGCACCTCCTCGAGCAGGTGCACCTCTCGCCGGACCTTGCCCGACGCCGGCCCGCCGAGCTGTCGGGCGGCCAGCGCCAGCGGGTCGCGATCGCGCGGGCGCTCGCCCTCGACCCGGAGCTGCTCGTGCTCGACGAGCCCACCTCGGCGCTCGACGTGTCGGTGCAGGCCCGCGTGCTGGACCTGCTGGCCCGCCTGCGCGCGGAGCTGGGCCTCACCTACCTGTTCATCTCGCACGACCTGGCGGTGGTGCGGCAGGTCGCCGACCACGTCGGGGTGATGAGCGAGGGCCGGCTCGTGGAGACCGGCCCCGTCGGGCAGGTCTTCGACCACCCCACCCGCCCGTACACCGCCGAGCTGATCGCGGCGATCCCTGGTGCGCGCCCCACCGCGCACCTCGACCCGAAGGACCTGACATGACCGAGACGACCAACAGCGCGACGGACCGTGGTGGGCGCGATGCCACCGACGCCGCGGTGCGCGAGCACCGGGCCTGGCGCGCCGCTCGCGAGCGTGTCCTGCGAGCGCCGCACGGGCCGCTGAGCCACACGGCGCTGCACTGGCCGACGGCGCGCCCCCGGCGGCTGCCCGGCCTGCCCGGCGAGTGGTGGGTGACCGACGGGACACTGTTCGTCCGGCAGGCCCCCGGCGACGGCACGGTGCTGACGGGCGAGGACGTCGAGCCGGACGGTCTGACGGCGATCGGTGTCGCGGAGGGGCGCAGCCGCATCCTCGGCACGTTCGTGCCGGAGGACCATGTCCGGTCGGCCGCGGGCGACGAGCCGGCGGACTCCGAGCGGGACGTGGCCGTCGAGGTGATCCTGCGCACGGGCCGGTACGGCGTCCGGCCGCACGACCCGCAGTCCGCCACCCGTGCCGCGTTCGACGGCGTCCCCGTGTTCGGCTACGACCCGGCGTGGGTGCTGTACGCCCCGGTGCGCTGGTACGACGTGCCGGAACCGGTGACGGTCGGCGCGGCCCTGCCACGCCTGGTGCACCACGTGGCGGTGGTCGGCGAGGTCGACGTCGCGCACGGCGAGACGGTCACCACCCTGTCCCTGACGGGGAGCCGCACCGCGCCGACGCTCCTGTTCAGCGACGAGGCCGACGGCGTGGCGCCCTGGCGGATCCTGCGGGCCTCGGCGCCGGAGGCCGCGCCCGGTACCTCGGACACGCTGCGCCTGGACCTGAACCGGGCGGAGAACCTGCCCTTCGTGTTCACCGGCTTCGGCACGTGCCCGGCCCCGCTGGTCGGCAACCACCTGCCGTTCGCCGTGACGGCGGGGGAGAGGGCACCACGATGACCGCACTCTCGACGGGGACGTCCGCTGCGACCCCCGTGGAGCCGTCGTCCGGGCTCGAGGTCCGGGAGGCTCGCCTGTCGGACCCGCTGGTCGAGCCGCTGCTGGCCGGCCTCTCCGTCGAGTACCGGTCCCGGTACCACGACGTGCTGACCGAGGAGCAGCACCGGGCCGAGATGGCGCACTACGGCGCCGAGGAGTTCGCCCCGCCCGTCGGCTCCCTGATCCTGCTGCTGCAGGACGGCGTTCCGGTGGCGGGCGGCGCGTTCCGCCGTCGGCTCGAACCGGAGCTCGGGGAGGCAGCACGCCTGGCGCGGGCCGACGCCCGGGACGCGGACGGCACGCCCGCCGTGCCCACGGCGGAGCTCAAGCGCATCTGGACCGACACGGCGCACCGCCGTCGTGGCCTCGCCCGCCGGGTCCTGACCGAGCTCGAGGCACGGGCGCTGCAGCTCGGCTACCCGCGCCTCTACCTGACCACGGGCCCCCGCCAGCCGGAGGCGGCGGCGCTGTACCGGACCGCCGGCTACACGCCGCTCTCGGCGGCCGCGGCCGGCCAGGGAGCCGCGCCGTCGGGCACGGAGCCGGTTCCGTTCATGCCGTTCCCCTTCGAGAAATGGCTGGTAGCGACATGAGCGCCGACCTCGCCGAGGGCGAGTCCCGCCTCCTGTACCCGCCGCCCGGCCTGCCGCCGAGCGGGGGCGGTGCATCGTCCGCGGGGCCGGCCGACGAGGACCTGCGGGTCGTCGCGGCCCGGCACCCGGGCCGGTGGCTCGCGACCGGCGTCGTCGCCGTGCTGCTCGCCATGGTGGTCTCCTCCCTGGTCACGAACGACCGCTGGGAGTGGGACGTCGTGGCGCGCTACCTCACGTGGCCATCGATCCTCGAGGGTGCCTGGGCCACGGTCCGGCTCACGGTGACGGCGTCGATAGTGGGCTTCGCGCTCGGCACCGTGCTGGCGCTCATGCGGCTGTCGCGCTCGCCGCTGCTGCAGGGGGTCTCGTGGGCCTACACCTGGGTGTTCCGCTCCGTGCCCCTGCTGCTGCAGCTGCTGCTCTGGTACAACCTCGCCTACCTGTACCCGGTCCTCAGCCTCGGCATCCCGTTCGGGCCGGAGCTCCTGTTCTTCGACACGCTCGACCTGATCGACAAGTTCTGGGCGGCGATCCTCGGCCTCGGCCTGTCGCAGGCCGCGTACAGCGCGGAGATCGTCCGGGCCGGGATCCTCGGCGTCGACCAGGGCCAGCACGAGGCCGCGGCGTCGCTGGGCCTGCCGCGCCACCGCCAGGTGCGGCGCATCATCCTGCCGCAGGCCATGCGCTCCATCGTGCCCACCGCCGTCAACGAGGTGATCGGCCTGCTCAAGGGCACCTCGATCGTCTACGTGCTCGCGTACGGCGAGCTGTTCTACATCGTGAGCGTCATCTACGGCCGCAACGGCCGGGTCGTGCCGCTGCTCATCGTCGCGGCGATCTGGTACCTGGCGCTCACGACGCTCATCACGGTGGTCCAGTACTACGTCGAGCGGCACTACGCGAAGGGGGCGCTGCGCACCCTGCCGCCGACGCCGCTGCAGCGGGCGCGGTGGGAGGCCCAGGTCGGCTGGGCCCGCCTCACCGGCGCTCCGGTGCCCGACGGCGTCCCGCCCGCGTTCGCCGCACGCGTCCGGGTCGGGCGCTGGGTCGCCCCGCGCGACGGCGGTCCGCGCACCGGGACGTCTTCCGGAAGGGGTGCCGCATGAGCGGGGGCCTGCTCGAGATCAGGGGCGTGCACAAGTCGTTCGGCCTGCTCGAGGCGCTGCGCGGGGTGGACCTCACCGTCCGGCCCGGCGAGGTCGCCGCGATCATCGGCCCGTCCGGGTCGGGCAAGTCGACGCTGCTGCGCGCGATCAACCACCTGGAGAAGGTGGACCGCGGGTTCGTCTCCCTGGACGGCGAGCTCATCGGCTACGCCCGGCGCGGCAGCACGCTGCGGGAGCTGACCGAGCGCGAGATCCTGCGCCGCCGCACCCGGATCGGGTTCGTCTTCCAGAACTTCAACCTGTTCCCGCACCTCACGGCGCTGGAGAACGTCGTGGAGGCGCCGATCCACGCGCAGGGCCGGCCCCGCGCGGAGGCCGAGGCGGAAGCGCGCGAGCTGCTGGCCCGCGTCGGGCTGGCCGACCGCGCGGACGCCCGGCCGCGGCAGCTCTCGGGCGGCCAGCAGCAGCGCGTGGCCATCGCCCGGGCGCTCGCCCTGCGGCCCGCTGTGGTGCTCTTCGACGAGCCGACCTCCGCGCTCGACCCCGAGCTCGTCGACGAGGTGCTCCAGGTCATCAAGGAGCTCGCGGGCACGGGCACCACGCTCGTCGTCGTCACCCACGAGGTCGCGTTCGCCCGCGAGGTCGCTGACACCGTCGTCTTCATGGACGAGGGCGTCGTGATCGAGCAGGGGCCGCCCGCCGAGGTGCTCGACAGCCCCACCAACCCGCGAACCAAGGCCTTCCTGGAGAAGGTCCTGTGACCCCGGACCCTGCTTCCGATTCTGCCGCCCACCCAGCCCCGAACCCAGCCCCGAACCCTGCCCCGAACCCTGCCCCGAACCCGAAGGGAACCACCGTGACCGTCACCCGACGAGCCGCCCGGAACCGACTGCTCGCCCTGGCCACCGTGCCGCTGCTCGCGCTCACCGCGGCCTGCTCGGCCGCCAGCACCGAGCGGCCCGAGGCGGCGGACGGCGCGGCGGGCCTCGCAGAGAACGCCCCCGAGTCGGCGGGCCTGCAGGTCAGCACCGCCCCCGACCAGGAGCGGGTACGCACCACGGAGTCAGCGGAGGCGGTCGACCTGCTGCCCGCCGAGTGGGCGGACAAGGACGAGATCACCGTCGCCGTGAGCGCGAGCGCCTCCCCGCCGCTCGCCTTCCTCGCCGACGACGACAAGACGCCGATCGGCCACGAGACCGACATCGCGCAGCTCGTGGCCGACGCCCTCGGCAAGGAGCTGCGGCTGGAGGTCAAGGCCTGGGCCGACTGGCCGCTCGCCCTCCAGTCGGGCGACGTCGACGCCGTCATCTCCAACATCACGGTGACCGAGGAGCGCAAGGAGACCATCGACTTCTCCAGCTACCGCATCGACGAGCTGGGCTGGCTCACGGCCGCCGACTCGGACCTGACCATCGACTCCCGCGAGGACATCGCCGGGCTGACGGTGGGCGTCGGGTCCGGGACCAACCAGGAGAAGATCCTGCTCGAGTGGGACCGCCTCAACCAGGCCGACGGGCTGGAGCCCGTGGGCGGCCCCGACTACTACGAGCAGCTCTCCGACGTGCTGCTGGCCCTCCAGTCCGGGCGGCTCGACGCCTACGTGGGCCCCAACGCCTCGCTCGCGTACCAGTCGGCGGTCTCCCCGGACGACTTCAAGGTGGTCGGCACGCTGAACGGCGGCTGGCCCGACACGGCGCAGATCGCCGTCGCCACCAAGAAGGGCGCCGACGCCGCCGAGGCGGTCACCGCAGCCCTCAACCATGCCATCGAGGACGGGTCCTACCAGCAGGTGCTGGACCGCTGGGGACTGGAGTCCGAGGCAGTGGAGCGCTCCGAGACCAACCCGCCGGGCCTGCCCAAGACCGAGGAGTGAGAAGCACCATGAGCAACCCGAGAGTCCCGCTGTCCGTCCTCGACCTGGCCCTGGTCGCCGAGGGCTCCACCGGCGTCCAGGCGGTCCAGCGCGCCGTATCGCTCGCCGTCGACCTCGACGCCCTCGGCTACCAGCGCGTCTGGTACGCCGAGCACCACCTGGCGCCCGGCGTCGCCTCGGCGGCACCGGCAGTCCTCGCGGCGGCGGTCGCCGCCCGCACCTCGCGTATCCGGGTCGGCTCCGGCGCTGTCCTGCTGTCGACGACGTCGCCGCTGGTCGCCGCCGAGCAGTTCGGCACCATCGCCGCGCTGCACCCCGGCAGGGTCGACCTGGGGCTCGGCAGGGCGTTCACCGTCCCGCCGTCGGGCCAGGGCGCGCCGCCTGCGCCGGCCCAGCCGCCGCGTCCGCCCGCCCCCGCCGTCCCGCGCCTGGTCGACGGGCTCTACGTGCCGCCTGCACCGCCGAACGGGCTCAACGACCCCGCGCTGCGGGAGCGGCTCCTGGCCCAGCAGGAGGTGATCGGCGCCCACCGGAAGCCCGCCGGGTTCCGGGACGAGGTGGAGCTGGTGCTCGCGCTGCAGCGGGGCACCTACCGCGACCGGACCGGCAACGCCTACGGGAGCCCGCCGGTCGAGGGCGCCGCGTTCGACCTGTGGCTGCTCGCGTCCAGCGGCGGCGAGAGCGCCGTCGTGGCGGGCGAGCTCGGGCTGCCGCTCGCGGCCAACTTCCACGTCAGCCCCGCGACCGTCCTGGACACCGTGGCGGCCTACCGGGCCGCGTTCCGGCCGGGCGTCCTGGCCGAGCCGTACGTCGTGGTCTCGGCCGACGTCCTGGTCGCCCGGACCCTCGAACGGGCGCGCGTGCTCGCCGAGCCGTTCGCCGACTGGGTGCTGTCCATCCGCCGCGGCGAGCGCGGCGCGATGGCCTATCCGTCGCGGTCCGCCGCCACCGCGTGGACCGACCGGCCGGACGCCGAGCGCGCCCTGGTCGCCGACCGCGTCGACACGCGGATCGTCGGCGACCCGGCCACCGTCGTCGAACGCCTCGACACGCTCGCGCGCGTCACGGGCGCCGACGAGCTGCTCGTCACCACCGCCACCCACGACCCTGCCGAGACCCGCCGCTCCTTCGAGCTGCTGGCCGGGGCCTGGGGCATCACCGGCCGGGCCGACGTCGACCAGTCCGACGCCAAGCCTGCCGGCGCCGAGCGCGCCGACGCGTCCGTCAGCGCGGCCTGACCGGGCACCCGCCCCCGCACGCCGACCCGAATCCCCACACCGAAGGAGCATCACCATGCCCGTCGAGTTCCTCGGCATCGCCACCACCAGCGACGCCTCCGAGACGAACGAGCGCACCACCGCCCCCGTCGACCACGACTACCTGGTCCGCATCGCCCGTGCCCACCGGGACAACGGCTGGACCCGCGTCCTGTTCGCCTACGGCTCGTCCGGCCCGGAGCCGGCGGTCCTCGCGGCGCACGTCGCGGCGCACGTGCCGGATCTCGAGCTGCTGCTCGCGCACCGGCCCAACGTCTCCTACCCGACCTACGCGGCCAAGACGTTCGCGACCCTGGACCAGGTCTCGGGCGGCCGGCTGTCCGTGCACTTCATCTCGGGCGGCAACGACCACGAGCAGGGCCGCGAGGGCGACACCCTGACCAAGGACCAGCGGTACGCCCGTACCCGCGAGTACATCCAGATCGTGAAGCGGGCATGGACCAGCGCCGAGCCGTTCGACCACCACGGCGAGTTCTACGACTTCGACGACTTCGTCCTGGACGCCAAGCCGCATCCGGGGCACGTGCCCACCATCTCGTTCGGCGGCTCGTCCGACGCCGCGTACCCGGTCGGCGCCGCCGAGGCCGACATCTACGCCGTCTGGGGCGAACCCCTTGACCGCACCGCCGAGCAGATCGCCCGCGTGCACGCCGAGGCCGAGGCAGCAGGCCGGGCGACACCGCCGCGGATCCACGCGGCGTTCCGGCCGATCATCGCGCCGACCGAGGAGCTCGCCTGGGAGAAGGCGCACGGCATCCTGGGCCGGATCGAGGCGCGCAAGGCGGCGCAGGGCGGCATCCTGAGCCGGCGGCACCCGATCGACAAGCCAGAGAACGCCGGCTCGCAGCGCCTCCTGGAGATCGCCGCGCAGGGCGAGCGGTTCGACACGGCGCTCTGGACCGCCACCGCCAAGGCGACCGGCGGCGCCGGGAACTCCAACGCGCTGGTCGGCACCCCCGAACAGGTCGCCGAGGCGCTGCTCGCGTACTACGACCTGGGCGTCCGCGTCATCTCGGCCCGCGGCTACGACCTGCTCGACGACGCCATCGACTTCGGCCGGTACGTCATCCCGCTGGTCAAGGAGGGCGTGGCGCAGCGCGACCGGGCTGCCGAGGGTGCGGCCGGGACCGCAGATGAGAGCGCGGCGGCCTGATGCGCTTCCAGGTCCTGGACATCGCGTTCAACCCACCGCACCCGGTCACGGGCGAGCAGGTCGCGCCCGCCGACCGGCTGCACCGGATCGTCGACACGGCGGTCCTCGCCGAGGAGCTCGGGTTCGACTCGTTCGCGGTGGGGGAGCGGCACGCGGGCCCGGTGCTGTCCTCGGCCCCGACGGTCATCCTGGGGGCGATCGCCGCCCGCACGTCCCGCATCCTGCTGTCGACGGGCGTCACCGTGCTCTCCCTGCACGACCCGATCCGGCTCGCGGAGGACCTGGCGACCGTCGACCAGCTCAGCCGCGGCCGCCTGGAGATCGTCATCGGCAAGGGCAACGAGGACCTGCAGTACCCGTTGCTCGGCCTCGACATCGCCAGGCAGTACGAGTACCTGCGCGAGAACTACGAGCTGCTGCGGCTCCTGCTCTCCTCGGAGGACGTCACCTGGGAGGGCAGGCACCGGCACCGGCTGGAGCACGCGACCACGCTGCCGCGGCCCTTCGCCGGCCCGTTCCGCATCTGGCACGGCTCGGCGACGTCGCAGTTCGCCGTCGACCTGGCCGCCGAGCACGGCGACCCGATAGTCACCGCCAACGCGCTGCAGCCCCGGGAGAACTACGGCGTGCTCATCGACCGGTACCGCGAGCGGTACGCGGCCGCCGGGCACGACCCGGCCTACGGGTTCGTCGGCGCGGGGTCGGGCGGTCTGTTCCTTGCCGACACCACCGAGGAGGCCGTCGAGCAGTACCGGCCCATCTACGAAGGTCAGGTACGTCAGCAGGACGCACGCAAGCACGCACCCGGTGCCGTCGGCAAGGTGACCAGCTTCCGCACGCTTCAGGAGGCGGTGGAACGCGGCCCGGCGCTGGTGGGTTCCCCCGAACGGGTGGCCGAGAAGATCCTCGACTACCACTCCTCGTTCGGGCACGTGCTGCAGGCCGTCTCCGTGAACCACTTGCTCGCGCCCGCGCACCAGGAGGACGTGCTGCGCCGGTTCGCGGCCGAGGTGATCCCGCAGGTCCGGGCCGAGGTCAGGACGGACCTCTGGGGTCCGCGCGACGAGCGGCGGGCCGCGGGCCTCACCGCCGTCGACACCGGAGAAGGCATCAGAGAGACAGGCACGACCACGACGAAGACGGAGGTGACGGTATGACCACGCACACGGATGACCTGGTGGTCGTCAGCGGCAACCCGCGGCCCGGCTCGCGCACGCTCGCTCTGGCCGAGGAGGTCGGCCGCCGGATCGCGGACGAGCTGGGCCTGACCGCGTCCGACCCGGTCGACCTGGCGCTGCTCGCCCCGGAGGTCCTCACCGGGTCGCCGGCGGTGGCCGCCGCCCGGGACCGGGTGGCGACGGCGCGCGTCGTCGTCGTCGCGACGCCGGTCTACAAGGCGTCCTACACGGGCCTGCTCAAGGCGTTCCTCGACGGTTACGGCCCGGACGCGCTCGCCGACGTCGTCGTCGTGCCCGTCGTGGTCTCCGCGAGCCCCGCGCACGCGCTGGTGGGCGAGGTGCACCTGCGGCCGGTGCTCGTCGAGCTCGGCGCCGTGGTGCCCGCGCGGACGTTCGCGGTGACCGAGGGCCAGCTCGCCGACGTCGGGCCGCTGCTCGCGGCCTGGCTCGACCGCTGGGCGGCGACCCTCGGCCTGGCCGTCCCCACGCCGCTGCCCCACGGCGGATAACCGCCGGGGGAGAACCGTGCAGGCGACACGCCGGGACAATTCGCCCGAGTATCCGCGATTCCACCGGGTGCCCTTGCGCTCGACCATGGCAGGATGACGCCATGGCGCTCACGGCACAGGTCAAGGAGGAGCTCGCGCGGGTGAGGGTGGCGAAGACATCCTGCCGTAAGGCAGAGGTCTCCGCGACGCTGCGGTTCTCCGGCGGCCTCCACATCATCTCAGGTCGGGTAGTGATCGAGGCGGAGCTCGATACGGAGCACGCCGCGACCCGGCTGCGGCATGCCATCCACGACCTGTACGGGCACACGAGCGAGCTCATCGTCGTCCAGGCGGGCGGCCTGCGGAAGAGCTCGCGCTTCGTGGTGCGCGTGGTGCGCGAGGGGGAGTCGCTCGCCCGGCAGACGGGGCTGCTCGACGCCCGCGGCCGGCCTGTGCGCGGGCTCGCGCCCGAGGTCGTGTCGGCGGGCGTGCAGGAGGCAGAGGCCGTGTGGCGCGGCGCCTTCCTGGCGCACGGCTCGCTGACGGAACCCGGCCGGTCCATGGCGCTCGAGGTGACCAGCCCCGGACCCGAGGCGGCGCTCGCGCTGGTCGGCGCGGCCCGCCGGCTCGGTGTGGCGGCCAAGTCCCGCGAGGTGCGCGGCATCGACCGCGTGGTGATCCGCGACGGCGACTCGATCGGCCGGATGCTGGAACGCATCGGCGCACCCGAGACCCTCAAGATCTGGGAGGAGCGCCGCGAGCGCCGCGAGGTGCGCGGCACCGCCAACCGCCTGGCGAACTTCGACGATGCGAACCTGCGCCGCTCCGCGCGGGCCGCCGTGGCCGCGGGCGCGCGGGTCCAGCGGGCGTTCGAGATCCTGGGCGACGAGCTGCCGGAGCACCTGCGTCAGGCCGGTGAGCTGCGGCTCGCGCACAAGCAGGCGTCGCTCGAGGAGCTGGGCCGGCTGGCCGAGCCGCAGCTGTCGAAGGACGCGGTGGCGGGCCGGATCCGCCGTCTGCTGTCGACCGCGGACAAGCGTGCGCTCGAGCTGGGTATCCCCGACACCGAGGCAGGGCTGCCCGCTGACCTGCTCGACCTCTGAGACCGGCCGCTGAACTTCACCTCCGGACCGGACCCCTGGCCGGACCTCTGGGACTTGACCGCCCGATCCGTCTTGTGAGATCGAACAGAACCCTGAGTTCCACACTGTCTGGGCTCGGGTCACGGTTCGGCCGGGTTCGGGTATAGGCTCGAAATCGTCAGGTGACGACGCCGTGACCATCGCGTTTCCCGTTCGGGTCGTCGCGGGGTCGCGGCGCCCGGATCACCCTGCAACGCACGCTCCGTCGGGCATCGACGGCAGTGGCGACAGATACAAGGAAACGTGTGCGCCGGGACGGCCGGCGCCCCCTGAGGAGGGCATTGTGACCATCCGCGTCGGCATCAACGGCTTCGGCCGTATCGGCAGGAACTTCTACCGGGCTCTCGTCGAGTCGGGTGCAGACATCGAGGTTGTCGGGGTCAACGACCTGACCGACAACAAGACGCTCGCGCACCTGCTCAAGTACGACACCGTCCTGGGCCGCTTCGGCAAGTCTGTCGACTTCGACGACGAGAACATCATCGTGGACGGCAAGAAGATCCGCGCCCTCGCCGAGCGCAACCCCGCCGACCTCCCCTGGGGCGAGCTGGGTGCGGACATCGTCATCGAGTCCACGGGCTTCTTCACGGACGCCACCAAGGCGAAGGCGCACATCGACGCCGGCGCCAAGAAGGTCATCATCTCGGCTCCGGCCAAGAACGAGGACGCCACCTTCGTCATGGGCGTCAACAACGAGCTGTACGACCCGGCCGCGCACCACATCATCTCGAACGCGTCGTGCACCACGAACTGCCTCGCCCCGCTGGCGAAGGCGCTGAACGACTCGATCGGCATCGAGCGTGGCCTCATGACCACGATCCACGCCTACACGGGTGACCAGAACCTGCAGGACGGCCCGCACGGCGACCTGCGTCGCGCCCGCGCGGCCGCGCAGAACATCGTCCCGACGACGACGGGTGCGGCCAAGGCCGTCGCCCTGGTGCTGCCGGAGCTCAAGGGCAAGCTGGACGGCTACGCCCTGCGCGTGCCGGTCATCACCGGCTCGGCCACTGACCTGACCTTCGAGGCCTCGCGCGAGGTCACGATCGACGAGGTCAACGCCGCCGTCAAGGCTGCCGCCGAGGGCCCGCTCAAGGGTGTCCTGGAGTACGTCGAGGACGAGATCGTCTCCTCGGACATCGTGACCAACCCGCACCAGAGCATCTACGACTCGAAGCTCACCAAGGTGATCGGCAACCAGGTCAAGGTCGTCGCCTGGTACGACAACGAGTGGGGCTACTCGAACAGCCTCGTCAACCTCACCGTGTTCGTCGGCGAGAAGCTCTGACGGCTCTAATCCCAGCGTGAACCCCGACGTCCGCGTGCGCATCGGCCAGCCGGCGCGCACGCGGACGTCGTCATGTCCCGGAACCCGACTGGCGACGCCCTGCATGCCGGTCCCTCGATCTGGAGTGCTCCTATGAAGACCATCGACTCCCTCGGCGACCTGCGCGGCAAGCGCGTCCTGGTCCGCTCAGACTTCAACGTCCCGCTCGACGGGACCACCATCACGGACGACGGCCGCATCCGCGCCGCCCTGCCGACCCTGAAGCGGCTGACGGACGCCGGCGCCCGCGTCGTCGTGCTGGCCCACCTCGGCCGCCCCAAGGGCACGCCGGACCCGCAGTACTCCCTCGCGCCCGTCGCCGCCCGACTGGGCGAGCTGCTGGGCCAGGACGTCGCGCTCGCGGAGGACCTCGTCGGCGCGTCGGCGAAGGCCACCGTGGACGGTCTGGCCGACGGCCAGGTGGCACTGCTGGAGAACGTCCGCTTCGACGCCCGCGAGACCTCCAAGGTCGACGCAGAGCGTGCCGAGCTCGCCGGTGAGCTGGCGCAGCTCGCGGACGCGTTCGTCTCCGACGGCTTCGGCGTCGTGCACCGCAAGCAGGCGTCGGTGTACGACGTCGCGCAGGTGCTGCCCGCAGCGGCGGGCGACCTGGTCCTGAACGAGGTCCAGTCGCTGTCGAAGGCGACCGGCGACCCCGAGCGCCCCTACGCCGTCGTGCTCGGCGGGTCCAAGGTGTCGGACAAGCTGGGCGTCATCGCGAACCTGCTGACCAAGGCGGACCGCCTGCTCATCGGCGGCGGCATGCTCTTCACCTTCCTCGCGGCCAAGGGCCTGTCGGTGGGCAACAGCCTGCTGGAGGACGACCAGATCGACGCCGTCAAGGGGTATATCGAGACCGCCGAGAAGAACGGCGTCGAGATCGTGCTGCCCGTCGACATCGTCGCGGCGGACTCGTTCGCCGCCGACGCGCCGCACCAGGTCGTGTCCGCCGACGCCATCCCTGACGGCACCATGGGCCTCGACATCGGCCCGGAGTCGGGCAAGCTGTTCGCCGCGAAGCTCGCCGACGCGAAGACCATCGCGTGGAACGGCCCCATGGGCGTCTTCGAGTTCGAGGCGTTCGCCGCGGGCACCACGGCGGTGGCGCAGGGCATCATCGACGCGACGTCCGACGGCGCGTTCTCCATCGTGGGTGGCGGCGACTCGGCAGCGGCCGTGCGTGCGCTCGGCTTCGACGAGGCCGGCTTCAGCCACATCTCGACCGGCGGCGGCGCGAGCCTCGAACTGCTGGAGGGCAAGGAGCTCCCGGGCCTCACCGTCCTCGCGGACTGAGTCCTCGCCGACTGACGCGCGCACCGACCTGCCGTACCCCACAGAACTCAGAACGAAGGAAGAAAACACGTGGCTACCACCCGCACGCCGCTGATGGCGGGCAACTGGAAGATGAACCTGGACCACCAGCAGGCGATCAGCACGGTCCAGAAGCTCTCCTGGTCCCTGAAGGACGCCAAGCACGACTACAACGCGGTCGAGGTGGCGGTGCTGCCGCCGTTCACCGACCTGCGGTCGGTGCAGACGCTCGTGGACGGCGACAAGCTCGAGCTCGTCTACGGCGCCCAGGACCTCTCCAAGCACGAGTCGGGCGCGTTCACCGGTGAGATCTCCGGCGCGATGCTCGCGAAGCTGGGCTGCACCTACGTGGCGATCGGGCACTCCGAGCGCCGCGAGCACCACGGCGAGTCCGACGACCTGGTCAACGCCAAGGTGCGCGCCGCCTTCGCGCACGGCCTGACGCCGATCCTGTGCGTCGGCGAGGGCCTGGACGTCCGCAAGGCCGGTGACCAGGTCTCGTACACGCTCGCGCAGGTGGAGGCCGCGCTGGTCGACGTGCCCGCCGAGCAGATCGCGAAGATCGTCATCGCCTACGAGCCCGTGTGGGCCATCGGCACGGGCGAGGTCGCCACGCCGGAGGACGCGCAGGAGGTCTGCGGCGCGATCCGCCGCGTGCTCGGCGAGCTGTGCGACCCCGACATCGCCGCCGGCGTCCGCGTGCTCTACGGCGGCTCGGTGAAGTCGGGCAACGTCGCGCAGATCATGGCGCAGCCCGACGTCGACGGCGCGCTGGTGGGCGGGGCGAGCCTCGACCCGGAGGAGTTCGCACGGATCGCCCGCTACCAGTCCCACGTCACCGCCTGAGTCACTGCCTGAGTCACTGCCTGAGGCGCCCCCGTCGGTCGGGCTTGTCGAGACCCCTGGTGGTCTCGACAAGCCCGACCAGCGGCTGGGGCCCGTGCACCTGACACGTGTCGTTCCGAGACACTCCCGCAACCTCGCTGATGTACTCTCGCTCGGGCGTGATGTTCCGGGTGTGACTCCTGCTCAGGGCTCTATGAGACCTCAAAGAGGTTCTGAACAGGGGGTTCGCACTGTGAGGTGCGTCTCGCTTACTCTTGACCGATCCGCCGCCGGGAAAACGCCCCGGCACCACCTACAACCGAGGACGTGAACCCGTGGACGCGCTCCGCATCATCCTGGAAGTCCTGCTGGTCCTGACCAGCGGCTTCCTCACCATGCTCATCCTGCTCCACAAGGGCAAGGGTGGCGGACTGTCCGACATGTTCGGTGGCGGTATCTCGATGGGCGCCGGTTCCTCCGGTGTCGCCGAGCGGAACCTCAATCGCATCACCATCGCCTTCGCCCTCGTGTGGGCAGTGGTGATCGTCCTGCTCGGGCTCATCCAGAAGGTCAGCTGAACCGGTCGCCAAGCGCCTAGCAGCTGACGGCCACACACAGAGGGGACGACAGACGTGGCATCAGGCGGTCATGCGATTCGGGGGAGCCGGGTAGGCGCCGGCCCTCTCGGGGAGACGGAGCGGGGCGACACTGCGCCACGTATCCGAGTTTCTTACTGGTGTGCCAACGGGCACGAGACGGCACCGAGCTTCTCGGTGGGCGAGGACGTAGAGGCCCCCGCCCAGTGGGACTGCCCGCGTTGTGGTTTCCCCGCGGGGATGGACCCGGTCAACCCGCCGTCGCCCGTGCGGAACGAGCCGTACAAGACGCACCTCGCCTACGTGAAGGAGCGCCGGTCCGAAGAGGACGGCGCCGCCCTCCTGGAGGAGGCGCTAGAGGCACTGCGAACCCGCCGTGGCGGCCGCGTAGCGCGCTAAGGCTTTTCAAGTCGGCGAACGAGAGCCGCGAAGCAACTGGGCGGGACACCTGATCAGGTGTCCCGCCCAGTTCTGCTTCGCCAGTTCTACCTGGCCAGAGTGCTCCGCCGCGGTGCCACTTCGCAGTGCTACTTCGGCGTGCTGGCCGCTTCCGCGTCCAGGAGCCACAGCGTGCGGGCCTGGCCGACGGCGCCCGCCGCCGGCACCTCGGTCACCGGGCCGTCGGCCAGCGCGGCGGCCACCTGCTCCGCCTTCTCGGCCCCCGCCGCGACGATCCACACCTCACGGGCGGACCGGATCGCGTCGAACGTGAGCGACACACGCTCCGGCGGCGGCTTGGGCGAGGCGTGCACGCCCGTCGTCGTCCCCTGCGCGGCCAGGACCTCGTGGCCGGGGAACAGGGAGGCGACGTGCCCGTCGGGACCCATGCCGAGCAGCAGGACGTCGAACGCGGGGACCGCGACGGTCCCTTCGCCCGCGTGCTCACGCAGGAGCTCGGCGTATGCCGCCGCGCCGTCCTCGGGCGTCGCCACCGACGTCGGTCCCGGCATGGGGTGGACGTTGGCGGCGGGGAGCCCGTGCTCGGCGACCAGGCCGTCGAGCAGGGCCTCCCGCGCCTGTGTCTCGTTGCGGTCCGGGTCGCCGTCCGGCAGGAACCGCTCGTCGCCCCACCAGAGGTGGACGCCCGACCAGTCGACGGCCGGCACGAGCGGGCTCGCGGCGACGGCCGCGAGCGTCGCGATGCCCACCGAACCACCCGTGAGCACGACGTGCACGGGGGAGCGGACCGACTGCACGTCGAGCACCCGCGTGAGCAGCCGGGCGGCCGCTGCCTGGGCAAGCACCTCCTTGTCGGGGTGCACGACGACGAGTCGTACCCCCGGCGCCGAGCCGGTCGTCCCGCCGGGCGTCACGCCGCGTTCCGCGTGGTGACGTGCTTGAGACCCCGGATGAGGGTCTCCTCGAAGATCTCGTCCGGGTCGAGCCGGCGCAGCTCCTCGATCAGGGCCTCGTTGAGGGCCCGGATCGGCAGCGCGATCCGGCGGGCCGGCTTGCCCGGCTGCGTGATCGTGACCGTGCGGCCGTCGGGGCGGTCGAGCACGATGGGCCCGCTCTTGCGCTCCAGGGTCACGCGGGTGATCGCGTCGTCGCTGTCGGTGCGCAGCACCTCGGCAGGGCAGCTCAGCCGGGTACCGAGCCAGCCGGCGAGCAGGTCGAGCGACGTGTGCCGCTTCTGCCCCTCGACCGTCACGGAGAGCACGGGCTCGAACGGCGGCTCCTCCACGGCGGCCGCGATGAGCCCCCGCCACAGGGTGACGCGCGCCCACGCAAGATCGGTGTCCCCGGGGGCGTACGTCCCGGCGAGGTTCTCCAGCATCTTCACCGGGTTCGTGGCGATGGTGCTGTCGATGATCCGGCGGGCCGCCATGCGGCCCACAGGGTCCTCGGACGGGACGGACGGCGCCTCACGCGGCCACCAGGCCACGATCGGCGCATCGGGTAGCAGGAGCGGCATCACGAGCGTGTCGGTGCGCTCCAGGAGCGGAGCGGAGGCGCGCAGCACCACCACCTCCGAGGCGCCGGCGTCACCGCCCACGCGGATCTGGGCATCGAGGTGGGCGCTCGAACCGTCGGCCGTCGGGGCGACGACGATGACGCGGCACGGGTGCTCACGGCTCGCGTCGTTCGCGGCCTCCACCGACTCCTCGACGTCCTGCTCGTCGGCCAGCACCACGAGGGTGAGCACGCGGCCGAGGGCCACCGCGCCGCCCTCGTCGCGCAGGCGGACCAGACGCTTGTTGATCAGGTTGGTCGTGGTATCCGGCATGTCGATGATCATCAGGGACGCCTCCAGGTCCTGCCGTCGCGCTCCATCATGGCGTCAGCCGACGCCGGGCCCCAGGTGCCCGACGCGTACGGCTCGGGCTTGCCCTTGCGCGCCCAGTACGACGTGATCGGGTCGAGGATCTTCCAGGAGAGCTCGACCTCCTCGCGCGTCGGGAAGAGCGGCGGGTCGCCGAGCAGCACGTCGAGGATGAGCCGCTCGTAGGCCTCGGGCGAGGACTCGGTGAACGAGTGCCCGTACCCGAAGTCCATGGTCACGTCGCGCACCTGCATGGCGGTGCCCGGCACCTTGGCGCCGAACCGCATGGTGACGCCCTCGTCGGGCTGCACGCGGATGACCAGGGCGTTGTTGCCGAGCTCTGACGTCAGGGACGACTCGAACGGCAGGTGCGGCGCCTTCTTGAACACCACTGCCACCTCGGTGACGCGGCGGCCCAGGCGCTTGCCGTGGCGCAGGTAGAACGGGACGCCCGCCCAGCGGCGGTTGTCGACGTCGACCCGGACCGCCGCGAAGGTCTCCGTGGTGGAGTCCTTCGCGATGCCGTCCTCCTCGAGGAAGCCGGGCACCTGGTCGCCACCCTGCCAGCCGGCCTCGTACTGGCCGCGGGCGGTGTGCTTGCCCAGGTCACGCGGCAGGCGCACGGAGGAGAGCACCTTGATCTTCTCGGCACGCAGCTCGGCGGCGTCGAAGTTGACCGGCTCCTCCATGGCCACAAGGGCCAGGAGCTGGATCAGGTGGTTCTGGATGACGTCGCGCGCGGCGCCGATCCCGTCGTAGTACCCCGCGCGGCCACCGATGCCGATGTCCTCGGCCATGGTGATCTGCACGTGGTCCACGTAGTTCGAGTTCCAGATGGGCTCGAACATCGTGTTCGCGAAGCGCAGCGCCAGCAGGTTCTGGACGGTCTCCTTGCCCAGGTAGTGGTCGATGCGGAACACCGACTCCGGGTCGAAGACCTTCGAGACCACCGCGTCGAGCTCACGCGCGCTGGCCAGGTCGTGCCCGAACGGCTTCTCGATGACCACCCGGCGCCACGCGTCCACCCCGTCGCCGTCGGCGTCGTTGTCGGGGTGCGACAGCCCGTGCT
The DNA here is from genome assembly GCF_040656015.1 of Promicromonospora sp. NPDC050249. Lineage (NCBI taxonomy): Bacteria > Bacillati > Actinomycetota > Actinomycetes > Micrococcales > Promicromonosporaceae > Promicromonospora > Promicromonospora sp. NPDC050249. Next base: position 36,784 of record NZ_JBFAKY010000037.1, read on the forward strand.
TCGAGAGCTGCTCGCACACCACGGGGAACGCCGAGGGCGGGACCGACAGGTAGAACGCGTGGTTGCCACCCGTGCCGCGCTCCCTGTCGAGCGTCTCGACGGTCTCGCGAAGACGCTCGAACGCGGCGTCGTCGTCGAAGGAGCCCTGCACGAACCGGATGCCCTCCGCCAGCTGGCGCCACGTCGCCTCCCGGAACGGGGTGCGGGCGTGCTCCTTCACGGCGTCGTGCACCACCTGTGCGAAGTCCTGGTCCTCCCATTCACGCCGGGCGAAGCCCGTCAGGGCGAAGCCAGGCGGCAGGAGGCCACGGTTGGCGAGGTCGTAGACGGCGGGCATGAGCTTCTTGCGCGCCAGGTCACCCGTCACGCCGAAGATCACCAGGCCGCTCGGCCCCGCGATGCGCGGCAGCCGCAGGTCGAGGGGGTCGCGCAGGGGGTTGATCCCCTGCGCGATCTTCGCCGGCCTCACCGGTCGCCGGCCCCTGCACCGGCGAGCCCGGTCTTGGTGGTCGTCAGGAGCTCGTCCCAGCTGACCTCGAACTTCGTCACGCCCTCGTCCTCCAGCTGTGCGGTTACCTCGTCGATGGAGATGCCCTGCGCCTCGATCGCCGCGATGACCGCGGCGGCCTGCTCGCCCGAACCGGTGACGGTGTCGGCGAGCACGATGCCGTGGTCGGCGAACGCGTCGAGCGTCTTCTCGGGCATGGTGTTGACCACGCCCGCCACGACGAGCTCGTCCACGTACATCGTGTCGCGGTAGCTCGGGTCCTTCACGCCGGTCGACGCCCACAGCGGACGCTGCGGCTGGGCGCCCGCTGCCTGCAGGGCCGCCCACCGCTCCGACGCGAAGACCTCTTCGTAGGCCGCGAAGGCCAGCCGGGCGTTCGCGATGGCGGCCTGGCCGCGCAGCGCGAGCGCCTCCTCCGTGCCGATCGCGTTCAGGCGCTTGTCGATCTCTGCGTCCACACGGGACACGAAGAACGACGCGACCGAACCGATGACGGACAGGTCGTGGCCCGCCTCCTTGGCCTGCTCGAGACCGGCCAGGAACGCGTCCATCACCGCCCGGTACCGCTCGATCGAGAAGATCAGCGTCACGTTCACACTGATCCCCTTGGCGAGGGTGGACGTGATCGCAGGCAGACCCTCGACCGTGGCCGGGATCTTGATCATCACGTTCGGCCGGTCGACGGTCTCCCACAGGCGGACGGCGGTGGCTTCCGTCGCCGCCGTGTCGCGGGCCAGCCGCGGGTCCACCTCGATGGACACGCGGCCGTCCACGGCACCGGTGGCGTCGTAGACCGGGCGCAGCAGGTCTGCCGCGTCGCGGACGTCGTCGGTGGTGATGCGCTCCACCGCCGCCTCGACGTCGCCGTTGTTCGGCGGCCCGGCCAGCTCGGCCAGTATGCCGTCGTACGCGTCGCCCTGCGCGAGGGCGGCGGCGAAGATCGTCGGGTTGGTCGTGACCCCGACGACGTTCTTGGTGCTGATGAGCTCGGCGAGGTTGCCGGTCCGCAGGCGCTCACGGGACAGGTCGTCCAGCCAGATGGCGACACCCGCCTCGGACAGCCGCTGGGTGGGACTGACGTTATCGCCTGTGCTGTCTGTCGTGCTGTCGGTCATCATGCCCTTCCTCTCGTGTCCGTGATCACGCCGTGGCTCAGGAAGCCGCGGCGATCGACTCCTTGGCGGCCAGGGCGACAGCCTCCGCCGTGATGCCGTACTCGGCGTAGAGCTTCTTGTAGTCCGCCGAGGCGCCGTAGTGCTCGAGCGAGACGATGCGGCCGGCGTCACCGACCACCTCGCGCCAGCCCTGTGCCACGCCTGCCTCGACCGAGACACGTGCCTTCACACCGGACGGGATGACCGACTCGCGGTAGGAGTCGTCCTGCTTGTCGAACCACTCGCGCGAGGGCATGGAGACGACGCGGGCCTGCACGCCCTCGGCGGCGAGGATCGCGCGCGCCTCGACGGCGAGCTGCACCTCGGAGCCGGTGCCCACGAGGACGACGTCGGGCGTGCCGTCGGTGTCCAGGAGGGTGTAGCCGCCCTTGAGGGTGCCCTCGGCCGAGGCGAAGCCCTCGGTGCCGCGCGGGTAGGTGGGCACGTTCTGGCGGGTCAGCACGATGCCGGCCGGGTTGTCGCGGTTCTCGAGGATGCCGCGCCAGGCCCAGGCGGTCTCGTTCGCGTCAGCGGGGCGGACGACGTCGAGGTTCGGGATGGCACGCAGCGCCGCGAGGTGCTCGACCGGCTGGTGGGTCGGGCCGTCCTCGCCGAGGCCGATCGAGTCGTGCGTCCAGACGAACGTGGTCGGGATGCCCATCAGCGCCGCCAGGCGGACCGAGGCACGCATGTAGTCGGCGAACTGCAGGAACGTCCCGCCGTAGGGGCGGGTCAGACCGTGCAGCACGATGCCGTTGAGGATCGAGCCCATGCCGTGCTCGCGGATGCCGAAGTGCAGCGTGCGGCCGTACTCGTTGCCCGGGAACTTCTTGGTCGCGTGCTCGGCGGGCACGAAGGACGGCACGCCGTCCATCGTCGTGTTGTTGGAGCCGGCGAGGTCGGCGGAGCCGCCCCACAGCTCGGGCAGCACGTCGGCAAGGGAGGAGAGCACCTTGCCCGACGCCGCACGGGTTGCCACGCCCTTCTCGCTCGCCTCGAACTCGGGCAGCGAGTCGGTCCAGCCGGCGGGCAGCTCGTGGGCGCGCAGGCGCTCCAGCAGGGCCGCCTGCTCCGGGTTGGCGTCCTTCCAGGCGGCGAAGGCGGACTCCCAGGCCTCGCGCTGGGTGGCCTGGCGCTGCGCGACGGAGCGCGTGTACGACAGGACCTCGGAGTCGATGGCGAACGTCGCCTCGGGGTCGAGACCGAGCACGGACTTGAGGCCCTTGACCTCGTCGGCGCCCATGGCCGAGCCGTGGATGCCGCCCGTGTTCTGCTTGGTGGGCGCGGGCCAGCCGATGATCGTGCGCAGCGCGATGATCGAGGGCTTGCCGGTCTCCGCCTTGGCGGCGTCGAGCGCGGCGGCCAGCGCGTCGGTGTCCTCCGCGTAGCCCTCGCCACCCGAGGTCCAGTCCACGCGCTGGGTGTGCCAGCCGTAGGCCTCGTAACGCTTCAGGACGTCCTCGGTGAACGCGATGTTCGTGTCGTCCTCGATCGAGATCTTGTTGTCGTCCCAGATCAGGATCAGGTTGCCGAGCTGCTGGTGGCCCGCGAGCGACGAGGCCTCGGAGGTCACGCCCTCCTGCAGGTCGCCGTCGGACGCGATGACGTACACGTGGTGGTCGAACGGCGACTCACCAGGTGCGGCGGCGGGGTCGAGCAGGCCGCGCTCGCGGCGGGAGGCCATCGCCATGCCGACGGCGGACGCGAGGCCCTGGCCGAGCGGGCCGGTCGTGATCTCGACGCCGGCGGTGTGGCGGTACTCCGGGTGGCCGGGGGTCTTGGAGCCCCAGGTGCGCAGTGCGGCGATGTCGTCCATCTCGAGGCCGTAGCCGGCGAGGAAGAGCTGGAGGTAGATCGTCAGTGACGAGTGGCCGGCGCTCAGCACGAACCGGTCGCGGCCCAGCCATTCGGGGTCGGACGGGTCGTGGCGCATAGCCTTCTGGAAGAGGAGGTAGGCGGCCGGTGCGAGCGAGATCGCGGTTCCGGGATGTCCGTTGCCCACCTTCTCGACGGCGTCCGCAGCCAGTGCCTTGATGGCCTTGACCGCTCGCTCGTCGAGCTCCGACCACTCCAAGGGCTTCAGCACGGGGTCGAAAGCGTTCACGAGTCCTCTTTCTCTCCGCCGCCGACCCTGGCCCTGCCCGGAGAGCGGACGAGCCGGAGAGCCGCGCAGCGTGCGTGCGGCGGCGGCGGAATGCCGGCCGCCCTTCGTTCGATTGCGAAATCAACCCTATACGCGCACCCCAGCCCCCGCGCAGGCCTGTCCACAGTGGGGATGGTCACCGCGCTCGGACAAATCTCACACGGCGTCGCGGGAATGCGGTGCGCGGCCACGTCAGGCCGCGACGTACGATGGGCGAGCACCCGTGAGGCGACGCTGCCAGCAGCACCGCCACCAGGTGCGTTATCGAACCAGGACCCCGAAGAAACTCCCGAACGGAACTGCGACGCGCGTGAGAACGAGCCACACGACGACCGGCCAGACCGCGCGTCCCCAGACATCCGGCACCGAGCGGTCCGCCACCGAGCCGTCCGGAAGCGAGCCGTCCGCCGTCGACGTCGGGCCGCGTCCTGGGGGATGGTTCCTGAGCCGGGCCGGCGCGTACGTGGCGCTGACCAAGCCGCGCGTCATCGAGCTGCTGCTCGTGACGACGGTGCCGACCATGATCCTGGCGAACGACGGCATGCCGAGCTTCTGGCTGATCCTCACCACCCTCATCGGCGGCGCCGGCGCCGCCGGGAGCGCCAACGCGTTCAACATGTGGTGGGATCGGGACATCGACCAGGTCATGAACCGGACCAAGAAGCGTCCGATGGCGACCGGCGAGATCACGCCGCGTGCGGGCCTGGTGTTCGCGTCGATCCTCGGCCTGCTGTCGCTGACCTGGTTCGCGCTGGTCATCAACTGGGCGGCGATGTGGCTCACGCTGGCCGCCATCGCCATCTACGTCGTCGGCTACACGATGATCCTCAAGCGCCGCACCCCGCAGAACATCGTGTGGGGCGGCATCGCGGGCTGCATGCCCGTCTTCATCGGCTGGGCGTCGGTGACCGGCGAGCTGAGCTGGGCGGCGCTGGCGCTGTTCGGCATCATCTTCTTCTGGACGCCGCCGCACTACTGGCCGCTGTCGATCAAGTTCAAGAAGGACTACGCGAACGCGAACGTCCCGATGCTGCCGGTCGTCAGCGACGACAAGCGCGTGGCCGCCGAGATGGTGGGCTACACGCTCGCGATGATCGCCTGCTCGCTCCTGCTGACGCCGCTCGCGGGCATGTCGTGGGTGTACACCGCTGTGGCCGCGGCGCTCGGCGCGTGGTTCCTCTGGGCGACCATCGCGATGCTGCGCAGGGCGCAGGGCAAGGCGAGCGGCAAGCTGGGCGCCATGAAGGTGTTCCACGCGTCGATCACGTACCTGTCGCTGCTGTTCGTGGCCGTCGCGGTGGACGTCTTCCTGCCGTTCTGACGCGCTTTGTCCGCTGCTGTGTCAAGGCGGTCTTCTGTTCATATTGTTCGCACCCATGTAGTGGTTCATGATTCGGCCCGTGTCGGTGTCCGCGCCTAGGCTGAGGGTGTGACCGAGACCCCAGCCGACCGAACCACCGCCCTCGCCGATCAGTCTGCCCAGCAGTCCGGGAGCTACTCCGCGGGCCTGCCGACGTCGTCCTCCGCCGTTCCCGAGGTCGACCTGGCTCCCCGCCGGGCGGCCCGCGAGAAGTCCCGCGTGGCCCCCGACTACGCGCGTGCGTGGCTCCTGCTGTCCGCGATGCGGACCGAGCTCTTCGACAAGGCGCAGCTGTCCCGGGCGGACCAGGTGATCCTCGACTGCGAGGACGCCATCGACGACTCGTTGAAGGACGAGGCGCGCGAGAACGTCATCCGGTGGATCAAGAACGGTGGCAGTGCCTGGGTCCGGATCAACGACCGCCAGGCGTCGTCGTGGGCCGACGACGTCGCTCACCTGCGGGGCCTCAAGGGCCTCAACGGCGTCATGCTCGCCAAGACGGAGAGCGCCGACGACGTCATCGACACCGCGCAGCGCCTCGGCGGCGACGTGCCGGTCATCCCGCTCGTCGAGTCGGCGCTCGGCATCGAGGAGGCCGTCAACATCGCCAGGGCCCGCGGCGCGTTCCGCCTCGCGTTCGGCTCCGGCGACTACCGCCGCGACACCGGCACCGCCAACGAGCCCATGGCCATGGCGTACCCGCGTACGCGCCTCGTGGTCGCCAGCCGCATCGGCGGCCTGCCCGGCCCCGTCGACGGTCCGACGGTCGGCTCGTCGCACGCGCTGCTCCGCGAGCAGTCCGCCGACGCCGTCATCCTCGGCATGACCGGCAAGCTCTGCCTGGACTTCGAGCAGCCGGCGGTCATCAACGAGTCCTTCGCACCGACGTCGTCGGACGTGGCCTGGGCCGTCGACTTCTTCGCCGAGTTCGAGGCCGCTGGCTCCGTCATCCGCGACGGCAGCGACAAGCCGCGCCTCGCCCGCGCACAGGTGATCCGCTCGCGCGCCGAGCTGTTCGGCATCAACCCCTCCTGACGCGGGAGCAACCTCGCACACCGGTCACCCGGCGTGGCCTGCCCGAACGGCAGGCCACGCTCGGCATGATGGGGCGGTGTCAACCGCCCAGGCCCACCTGCAGACCCTCCGTGAGCCCGCACCGGGTCCGGACGTCAGCGCCCGGCTCGACCGCGCCCTGCAGGACTACCTCGCGCACCTGAGCGTGGAGCGCGGCCTCTCGGCCAACACCGTCGCCGCCTACCGCCGCGACCTCGTGCGCTACCTGGCGTTCCTCACGACGTCCGGCCGGCCCGGCCTCGGCGACGTCACGGAGGCCGACGTCACCAGCTTCGTCGAGTCGGTGCGCCAGGGGGCCGACGGCGGACGCCCGCTGTCGGCGTCGTCCACCGCGCGCGCCCTGGCCGCCGTGCGGGGCTGGCACCGGTTCGCGCAGGCCGAGGGCATTGCGGTGGACGACCCGTCCGCCGAGGTGCGCGCACCCACCCAGCTGCGCCGGCTGCCGCACGCGCTGTCCGTCGACGACGTCGCCGCCCTGCTCGACGCCGCGGGCACGGGTGATGGCCCGTTGCCCCTGCGCGACCGGGCGCTCCTCGAGCTGCTGTACGCGACGGGCGCGCGGATCTCCGAGATCGTGGGGCTCGACGTCGACGGCGTCAGCGACAGGACCTCCGTCCGGCTGCTCGGCAAGGGCGCGAAGGAGCGTGCGGTGCCGGTCGGCTCGTTCGCGCGGGACGCGCTCGAGGGTTACCTGGTCCGGTCGCGGCCGGCGCTGTCCGCCGCGGGCCGGGGCACGCCCGCCCTGTTCCTCAACACGCGCGGTGCCCGGATGTCGCGGCAGACCGCGTGGGCCGCGCTGCAGGCCGCCGCGGCGCGCGCGGGACTCAAGGAGCACGTCTCGCCGCACACGCTGCGGCACTCGTTCGCGACCCACCTCCTGTCGGGCGGGGCGGACGTACGGGTGGTCCAGGAGCTGCTGGGGCACGCGTCGGTCACGACGACGCAGATCTACACGATGGTCACCCCGGACGCGCTGCGCGAGGTCTACGCGGCGGCGCACCCCAGGGCCCGGTAGCGGTCTGACGGCCGAAGGACGCCACGCCGAGGCTTTCGCGGAGCAGCGCCCACACTCTGGTATAGCGTGGCGGGCGTGAGCGAGGCACCCAGCCAGGAGGGAGCGAACACGATGACCGACATGCTTCTCGGCAAGACGGTCGTCGGCGCACCCACGGACCCGGAGATCGTGCGCGACGTCGTCGGACGCGTCATGCCGGAGCTCCCGGAGCCGGCGCCGCTGACGAGCCACGGTCCTGCGCGCATCATCGCGATGTGCAACCAGAAGGGCGGGGTCGGCAAGACGACCACCACCATCAACCTCGGCGCGTGTCTCGCCGAGTACGGCCGCAAGGTGCTCCTGGTGGACTTCGACCCGCAGGGCGCCGCGTCGGTGGGCATCGGCGTCAACCCGCACGAGCTCGACCTGACGGTCTACAACCTGCTCATGGAGCGGGACGTGGACATCAACGACGTGATCATCTCGTCGGGGATCGAGAACCTCGACGTGCTGCCGGCGAACATCGACCTGTCCGCCGCGGAGGTGCAGCTCGTGGGTGAGGTCGCCCGTGAGTCCGTGCTGTCCCGCGCGCTGCGTCCCGTGCTCGACGACTACGACGTGATCCTCATCGACTGCCAGCCGAGCCTCGGCCTGCTCACCGTGAACGCGCTGACCGCGGCGCACGGCGTGCTGATCCCGCTGGAGTGCGAGTTCTTCGCGCTGCGCGGCGTCGCGCTGCTCGTGGAGACCATCGAGAAGGTGCGGGACCGGCTCAACCCGGCCCTGGAGATCGACGGTATCCTCCCCACCATGTACGACTCGCGCACCCTGCACTCCCGCGAGGTGGTGGCGCGCGTGTACGAGGCCTTCGGCGACACGCTGCTCCACTCGATCATCGGGCGCACCGTGAAGTTCCCGGACGCCACGGTCGCCGCCGAGCCGATCACCGACTACGCGCCGGGACACCCGGGCGCCGCCGCGTACCGTCAGCTCGCCCGGGAGCTCGTGGCCCGTGGCGACGCTGCCTGAGGCGGAGGTGGCGCGGAGTGTGGGGGTCGAGGTACGAGACACCCGGACGGAGCAGAACCGCAGCCTCAGGCAGCAGACGGTAGAGCCTGACGTGGCGGTGGATGGGTCGGACGTCCTTGAGGCGGAGACTGACGTCGCCGCCGGGCCGGACGCCGTCGTCGTCACGGAACCGGACGCCGACCAGGCGCCCGTCGACGAGCGCCGCAGCTCCCGGACGTTCCAGGTCCACCTGCACAACTTCGAGGGCCCGTTCGACCTGCTGCTCTCGCTGATCGCGAAGCACAAGATGGACGTCACCGAGGTGGCGCTCGCCGTCGTGACCGACGAGTTCGTCGCGCACATCCGCGAGGCGGAGCGGGCCTCGCGCGAGGCCGCCGCACGCGGCGAGGAGCACGCGTCCTGGGACCTCGGCGTGGCCAGCGAGTTCCTCGTGATCGCGGCGACGCTGCTCGACCTCAAGGCCGCCCGGCTGCTGCCCGGCGTCGTCGACGAGGACGCGGAGGACCTCGAGCTGCTCGAGGCCCGCGACCTGCTGTTCGCGAGGCTGCTGCAGTACCGGGCGTACAAGGAGGTCTCGAAGGTCATCGCGGAGCAGATGGCGTCGGCCGGCCGCCGCGTGCCGCGCCTGGCACCGCTCGAGCCGCACCTCGCGGCGATCCTGCCTGAGCTGGTCTGGGACACGACGGGGGAGCAGCTCGCCGAGCTGGCCGCCCGGGTGCTCGCCCCGAAGCCGCCGCCCGTGGTGGGCCTGGCCCACCTGCACGGCTCCGCGGTGAGCGTGCGCGAGGAGGCTGGCGTCATCGTGCAGCGCCTGCGGAACGAGCACTCGCTGACCTTTCGGTCGCTGACGGCCGGCACTGAGCGCCTCGTGACGGTCGCCCGGTTCCTGGCGCTGCTGGAGCTGTTCCGCGACTCGCTGGTCGCATTCGAGCAGATCAGCCCGCTGGGCGAGCTCACGGTGCGCTGGACCGCCGGGCCGGAGGACGGCGAGAAGTACCTCGATCCGCAGGCGGGTCCGAGCGAGTTCGACGAGGGTGACCTGGTGACCGCGGAGCCCGGAACGGAGGCGACAACAGCATGACCGTCGAAGAACAGGCCCCGGAGGCCGTGCAGGTGGACGCCCCGGCCGAGGGCTCGACGCAGGACGAGCTCGCTCTCGTCGACGTGCACACGCTCCCGGGCGGCGCGCACGCGGCGGTCGAGGCGGTGCTCATGGTGGCCGACGCGCCGATCGGCGCGGACCGCATCGCCGCGGCGCTGAACCTGCCGCAGCACGAGACCGACGACATCCTGCACGAGCTGGCCGACGAGTACGCGGGCCACCTCGGCTCCCGTCCGCGCGGTTTCGAGCTGCGCCGGACCGTGGACGGCTGGCGCATCTACTCGTCGGCGGCGCACGCGGACCCCGTCGGACGCTTCGTGCTGGACGGCCAGTCCGCCAAGCTGAGCCAGGCCGCGCTGGAGACGCTCGCGGTGGTCGCCTACCGTCAGCCGGTGACGCGTGGCCAGGTCAGCGCGGTGCGCGGGGTCAACGTGGACGGCGTCGTGCGGACGCTGCTGACGCGCGGACTGATCGCCGAGATCGGCCAGGATCCGAGCTCGGGTGCGGTTCTGTTCGGAACCACGGGATACTTCTTGGAGCGGATGGACTTCTCGTCGCTCGACGAGCTGCCTCCGCTGGCTCCGCACCTGCCCGACCTCGACACGTTCGAGGGCCTCGACGGGCTGGACTCCTAGCCGGATCCCGGTCCGACCTGCAGGCAGGTCGCAGTGCCCTTCCCGACTCACCGAGAGACGTAACCATGAGCAACGAACGCCGCGGCGGGAGCCGCCGCGAATCCAGTGGTGGCCAGCAGCCGCGCCGACCCGACCACTCCGGCCAGTCCGGCAAGGGCGGCAAGAACTTCCGGGGCGGCAGCTCGGCCAAGAGCCGCGCCCAGGCGAACGCGCCGCGCCGCAGGCCCGCGCAGCCCGCCGAGCAGGGCCGCGACGTCCACGTCGACGGCGGCGTGCGGCTGCAGAAGGTGCTCGCCCAGGCCGGGCTCGGGTCCCGCCGGGCGAGCGAGGAGCTCATCGCGAACGGCCGCGTCGAGGTGGACGGCCAGATCGTCACCGAGCTGGGCGTGCGGGTCGACCCCGCCACCGCCGTCATCCACGTGGACGGGCTCCGGATCCAGCTGGACCAGACGAAGGTGACCATCGCGCTGAACAAGCCGCTGGGCGTGGTCTCCACGATGGACGACCCCAAGGGTCGGCCGACCGTCGCGGACCTCATCAAGAACCGCGAGGAGCGGCTCTTCCACGTCGGGCGGCTCGACGCCGACAGCGAGGGCCTGCTGCTCCTGACGAACGACGGCGAGCTCGCCAACCGTCTGTCCCACCCGAAGTACAAGATCGCGAAGACGTACCTCGTGACCGTCGAGGGCGAGATCTACCCGCGCGTCGGGCGCGAGCTCCTGAAGGGCATCGAGCTCGACGACGGCATCGCCAAGATGGACGCGGTGCAGGTGATCCAGCAGATCGACGGCTTCGCGATGCTGGAGGTCGTGCTGCACGAGGGACGCAACCGGATCGTGCGCCGGATGTTCCAGGCCGTCGGGCACCCGGTGACGCGCCTCGTGCGCACCCGGATCGGTCCGATCCCGCTGGGCGACCTGAAGTCCGGCCGCACCCGCGTTCTGGGCCGCACGGAGCTGGGCACCCTGATGGGTGCCGTAGACCTGTAACCTCGACCGCTGAGTGCTGGGTATCTGTGCCCGTGTACGCACTCCGGCAGCAAATACCCAGCACTCAACGGAAAGCGAGCGGGACTGTGACCAGCCCTGTGGTTGTGGCGATCGACGGACCTTCCGGGTCCGGCAAGTCGAGCGTGTCGAAGGCGGTCGCCGCACGGCTCGGTCTGGCTTACCTCGACACGGGGGCCATGTACCGGGCGGCCACGGTGTGGAGCATGGAGACTGCGGACCTGGACGACGCCGCATCGGTCGCCGCCGCGGTCCGCGCGATGCCGCTGGTCATGGGCCTGGACCCGGCCGCGCCCGGCGTCGAGCTGGACGGGCGGGACGTCGCCGTGACGATCCGCACCACCCAGGTCACGACCGCCGTCTCGAAGGTCGCGTCCAACCTCGACGTGCGGGCCGAGCTCAAGCGGCTCCAGCGCGAGATCATCGACCAGGAGTCCAGCGCCCGGGCGGTGTTCTCGGGCGGCCGGGGGATCGTGGCCGAGGGCCGCGACATCACCACGGTCGTCGCGCCCGACGCCGACGTCCGCGTGCTGCTCACCGCCTCCGAGGAGGCACGCCTGCGCCGCCGGTCGCTGGAGGTGCACGGCGCGGCCGACGCCACGGCGGTCGACGCGACGCGCGACCAGGTGCTGCGCCGCGACCAGGACGACGCGAAGGTCACGCAGTTCCACGTCGCCGCCGACGGCGTGGCGACCGTCGACTCCAGCGACCTCGACTTCGAGCAGACGGTCGACGCCGTGCTCGCCGTCGTCGCGCAGTCCGAGACGGCGACCAGCAGGGCCTGACCAGCAGGGCCTGACGGTCCGTGGCGCGCCGGAGCGACGCAGGTCATATGGCCGCGAGTCGGCCGGAGCGCGTCAGGCCTGCGACAATGAGGGCATGACCCACGACCCCTCTGCATCGGAGGCTGCTGCGCTGGACGCGACGGCCCGAGATGATGCTGCCCTGGACGCGGCCGCCCCGGCCGCACCCGACCTCGAGCTCGCCGACGCCCTCGCCGAGACCGAGGACGACGTCGCGCGCGAGCGTGCGCTGCGCGTCGGCCTCGAGGAGTTCGAGCTCGACGAGTCGGACCAGGCGCTGCTCGACTCCGAGTGGAGCGACGAGCAGGCCGAGGCGGAGCAGGCACTGCCCGTCCTGGCCGTCGTAGGGCGTCCGAACGTCGGCAAGTCGACGCTGGTCAACCGCATCCTCGGCCGCCGCGAGGCAGTGGTGGCCGACAAGCCGGGCGTGACGCGCGACCGCGTGTCCTACCCGGCCGAGTGGGCCGGTCGCCCGTTCATGCTCGTCGACACGGGCGGCTGGGAGGTCGACGTCGCCGGCATCGAGTCCAAGGTCGCCGAGCAGGCCGAGGTAGCGATCTCCCTCGCCGACGCCGTCGTGTTCGTGGTCGACGCCACCGTGGGCGCCACCGCCACCGACGAGCGTGTGGTGGAGATGCTGCGCCGCTCCGGCAAGCCTGTCGTGCTGTGCGCCAACAAGGTCGACGGCGCCTCGGGCGAGGCGGACGCCACGTACCTGTGGGCGCTGGGCCTGGGGGAGCCGCACCCGGTCTCCGCCCTGCACGGCCGCGGTACGGGCGACCTGCTCGACGCCGCCGTCAAGGCCCTGCCGACGACGTCGGAGCACGGCACCGTGCGTCCCGCCGGTCCGCGCCGCGTGGCGCTCGTCGGGCGGCCGAACGTCGGCAAGTCCTCGCTGCTGAACAAGATCGCCGGCGCGGAGCGGGTGGTGGTCGACGAGGTCGCCGGCACCACGCGCGACCCGGTCGACGAGCTCATCGAGCTGCGCGGCATCCCGTACTGGTTCGTGGACACCGCCGGCATCCGCCGCCGTGTGCACCAGACCAAGGGCGCGGACTTCTACGCCTCGCTGCGCACGCAGGCCGCCATCGAGAAGGCGGAGATCGGCGTCGTCCTGGTGGACGCGTCCGAACCGCTGACCGAGCAGGACATCCGCGTGATCCAGCAGGTCGTGGACGCGGGCCGTGCGCTCGTCATCGCGTACAACAAGTGGGACCTCATGGACGAGGACCGGCGCCCCTTCCTCGAGCGTGAGATCGAGAAGGAGCTGGTGCAGATCACCTGGGCGCCGCGCGTCAACCTGTCGGCCCGTACCGGCTGGCACAGCGAGCGGCTGGTCCCGGCGATCGAGCGTTCGCTCGCGTCCTGGGACCGGCGCGTCCCGACGGGCAAGCTCAATGCGTTCCTGGGCGAGCTCGTGGCCGCGCACCCGCACCCGCTGCGCGGCGGCAAGCAGTCGCGCATCCTGTTCGCGACGCAGGCCTCGACCCGTCCGCCGCGGTTCGTCATCTTCGCCACCGGGTTCATCGAGGCGGGCTACCGCCGCTTCATCGAGCGTCGCCTGCGCGAGACGTTCGGTTTCGAGGGCACGCCCATCGAGATCTCGGTGCGGGTGAGGGAGAAGCGCAAGCGCTGACTCCGCCGCAAACCAGCTCCGCCGCAACCCAGCGATTCGGCCCGGAAGTCACGCGACGTCCGGGCCGAATCGCTGGGTTGCGGCGGAGTTTTTTGTGCGCGCCGAGTTCGATGCCCACGATGTCGGTCAGTCGCGGTACCTTCGGGTCGTGCTTCCGGCCAGTATCCCCAGCCCCGATCCGGTGTGGTCCCAGATCCACCTGGGTCCGCTCACCATCCATACCTACGCCCTGTGTCTGCTGGCCGGCATCGCCGCCGCCGCGTACATCACGGACCGGCGTCTCCGCGCACGCGGAGCCGCCCCCGGGCTCGCCCTCGACATCGCGATGTGGGCAGTGCCCATCGGCATCGTCGGCGCCCGGATCTACCACGTGCTCACCCACCTCGGGGACTTCACCGGCCCCGGCGTCGACCCGTGGGCCTGGGTCAGGATCTGGGAGGGCGGCAACGCCCTGTTCGGGTCCCTCCTCGGCGGCGCCGTCGGCGTCTGGATCGGCTGCCGTCTGACGGGCCTGCGGTTCTGGTCGTTCGCCGACGCCCTGGCGCCGGGCCTGCTCGCCGCCCAGGCGATCGGGCGGCTGGGCAACTACGTGAACCAGGAGCTGTTCGGCCTGCCGACCACGCTGCCCTGGGGCCTGGAGATCCGCTCCGACGCGCCGATGTTCCCGGCCGGGACCCCAGAGGGCACGCTGTTCCACCCGTTGTTCCTGTACGAGATGATCTGGAACCTCATCGGCATCGCGCTGCTGCTCGCCATCGAGCGGCGGGTGGTCCGCCGGGACGAGGCACTGCGGGCCGACGGTGGCACGCCCGGCGCAGGCATGCGCTGGGGCCGCATGTTCGGCCTCTACCTGATCTGGTACGGCCTCGGCCGCAGCTGGCTCGAGACCATCCGGATCGACCCGACGAGCGACGCTCCGCTGGGCGTCCCGGCGAACGTGTGGACGTCGGGGGTGGCGATTCTCCTGGGCATCGCGATCGTCGTGCTGCAGGGCCGGCGTCACCCGGAGCCCGAGCCCTCGGTGTACCAGCCGGGGCGGGAGCCCGAGGACGAGGACGCCGAGACCGAGCCTGAGAAGGACACCGAGCCCGCGGGCTCGGCCGACGACGACGCTTCGGCGAGCACCGCCTCCGACGACGCGACGTCCGAGGGTGCGGACTCGAAGAGCACCGCCTCCGGGAACGCGGCCACCGCGGAGCCTGCCGAGGCGAACGGCTCCGCCGACAGCAAGTAGCCCGCAGCTTCTCCTGCCGTGACCCCGTGGGGCTGTGACGTGCCTGTGCGCACGCTCACAGCCCCACGGGTTGTTCCACCCGGCGCGCATTGCGGAGGATGAGGTCATGCCACCTTCGCGCCCCGGGGACACCTCTGCCTCGTTCCCGCTTTCCGTGGGACGGCGCACCTGGTGGCCGGTCGCCGCCGTGCTCCTGGCCGTGGCCTGGGGCGGCAACGAGTTCACCCCGCTGCTCGTGATGTACCGCGAGCAGGGCGTCATGGGACCCGTCACCGTCGACGCGCTCCTCGCCGTCTACGTGTTCGGCCTCGTTCCCGCGCTGCTGCTGGGCGGGCCGCTGTCCGACAGGTTCGGCCGCCGCCCGCTGCTGCTGCCCGCGGCGCCGCTCTCTGCGCTCGGGTCGCTCGTGCTCGCGCTGGACCCGGAGAGTCCCGTGGTGCTCTCCATCGGCCGTCTGCTCTGCGGCGTCGCGCTCGGGCTGGCCATGGCCGTGGGATCCACCTGGCTCACGGAGCTCAGCGCCGCCACCGGCGAGCGTGCCGCCGGGCCCCGTCGCGGATCGCTCTCCCTGACCGCGGGATTCCTCTCCGGGGCGGGCATCGCCGCGATGCTCGCGCAGTTCGCCCCGTGGCCCACCCTCCTGTCGTACGTGCTGCACGCGGCCGGATCCCTGCTCGCCGGCCTGGTGCTGCTCCGCGTCCCGGAGACCCGCCGGCGCCTCCCGCGCGACGAACGGGCCCGGCTGCTCGACGACCTGCGCATCACCGCCGTCCGGCACCCCAGGTTCCTGCGGGTGGTCGTGCCCCTCGCGCCCTGGGTGTTCGGCTGCGCCGGCTGCGCGTTCGCGGTGCTGCCGAGCCTGCTCACCGACCAGGTCGGCGGCTTCCCCATCGCCTTCGCGGGCGTCATGGCCATCCTCGCGCTCGGCTGCGGTATCGGCATCCAGGTCGTGGCCCGCCGGATCGACACGCCGTCGTCGGCTCGTGCCTCGATCGTGGCGCTGACCATCGTCGGCGCGGGGATGGCGCTCGCCGCCTGGGCGTCCACCGCGCTGTCGCTGCCGATCGGCGTGGTGGCGGCAGTGGTCCTCGGAACCGGCTACGGGCTCGCGCTCGTGGCCGGGCTCAGCGAGGTCGCACGGATCGCCGGCCCGGGCCAGCTCGCCGGGCTGACCGCCGTGTTCTACTCGCTGACCTACATCGGGTTCTTCGTCCCGATGGCGCTCGCCTGGCTGCGCGACACCTGGTCCTACGGTGAGATGTTCGGCTTCGGTACGGTCACCGTCGCGCTGTGCCTGACCATCGTGGCCGTCTCCTCGCGCACGGCGCTCCCGGACCGGCTCCGGCGTTAGGGCCTGAAGACGATCAAGCTGAGTCGTTGACTCCGGTGGCAGGCGTTCAGGTCAGGGGTGGCACGTGAAGTGCCATGTGGTCCTGCGGCTGCCAGGTCCAAATAAGAAGCGGTCCCCCGGCCGACAGCCATGCCTAGAAGCTCCCCGTAGGTGCCTGAATCGGTAGTCCAGTGCTGAGGGCCTGGTGTGTGCAGGCCCTGCCATCGCGGCGACCCGTAGGTCAGGCGGCGTCGGCTGGTGGTGGGGCTTCGATGGGTTCGGGTAGTTGGATGCGGTGCCCGCGGGCGTCGGTGAAGGCCCACCCGGTCTCGAGCAGGGCACCGGCTGTGGTGTCGGTGGTGGCCTTGCCGGTCCAGTGCATGGTGATGCCTTTGGTGTCGACGAGTTGGTGGTGGTACCAGCACAGCAACGCACTGTTGGTCACCGAGGTGTTCCCGCCGTGGGCCCAGTGGGTGATGGCGTGGTGGACCTCGCACCGTGACGGTGGTTGATCACACCCGGGGTAGACGCAGTGCTGGTCGCGGGCGATGACGGCGCGTCGCATCTGTCCTGACACGGTGCGTTGGGCGCGTCCGACGTCGAGGACTGCGCCGTCGGGTCCGAACACGATCCGGGTGATCGCACTGTGACACGCCAACCGGCGCAGCAGGGCGCGTGGGGCGCGGCCGCCGGTCTCGGTGAACACCGGACCACCGGGCGATAGCAGCGTGGATAGTGTCGGCTCCGTTGTATCCCAGCCACCCGGACCTCCACCCCGACTCGGACTACCGGTCGAACGTCCACCCAGGCTTCCGGCTGGACTACCGGTCGGGCTATCGGCCGCAGGGCGTGTGTCCAGCGCGCCTGCATCGGCATCCGCAGCCGAGCTGGTGCCAGCGCCAGGGCTGGTGCCGATGCCTGCACCTGCACCTGCACCTGCACCGGTGCCTGTGCCTGTGCCTGTGCCTGTGCCGGGGACCTTCGCACCAGCGCCTGGGCGGTTGCTGCGACCGGGTGTGGCCTGTCCGCACGACAGGCACAGCCCGTCACGGGTCTTCGTGACCTGGGCGACCAGCTCGTTCCAGGACACCGTGACGTTCAGGTGGG
>NZ_JBFAKY010000038.1:0-53066 GCF_040656015.1 Promicromonospora sp. NPDC050249
CCTCGCCCGAAGCCCTCCGTCTGCCCCACCCCGGCGCGGCCAGGGTCGGACAGACGCTCTACTTCGGCAGAAAAGTCAGTAGACGACTACCGGGGTGCCCGACGGCGCTCCCCACGTGTCCCAGATCCAGTCCATCGCGCTGTTCGACACACGCACGCATCCGTGCGACGCCGGGAACGCGGGCACCGACGCCGAGCCGTGCACCGCGATGCCGCCGGTGAAGAACTTGGGCCGCCACATGTCGCCCAGCTCGAGCGTCGACGAGTGCATCCCGTTCACCTCGCGGAACACGGCGAACGACCCGCGCGGCGTGTACGCGGTGTAGGTGGCGCCCTTCGCCTCGTACGTCTCCCCGTTGCCGGACGACGCGTTGATGATCTTGACGACCTTGCCGTTCTCGACGGCCAGCACGAGCTGCCGGTCGACGTCTATCTCGAGCACCTTGCCCGACGACGTCTGCGCCTTGGGCACGACGCCGTCGTCCGCCGCGTTCTGCGTGGCGTCACCCACCACGCCGTCGCGGTACAGGCCACCCGCCTTCTGCAGCGCGAAGATCGCCTGCTGCGTCTCGCCGCCGTACGCCTTGTCGACGGAGGTGACGAAGTAGCCGAGGTCCTTCAGCCGCTGCTGCAGCTTGCCCACCCGGGCGCTGACCTCGCCGTACTCGATGTAGTCGGGCTTCTCGGGCTCCTCCTTCGGGTCCTTGTCACCCCCCTTGCCCTCGGGCTTTCCCTCACCCTGCGACGTGCCGTCGCCCGGCTCGGACGATTCGTCGCCCTCGTCCTCGCCGGGCTTCGCGGTGCCGTCGCCGGCGTCCTCCCCGGCACCCTCGTCAGCGCCGTCGCCGCTGGGCTCGGACGACGGCTCGCTCGCCGAAGCCTCCGGCTCCGGTTCCTCGGCGCTCGGCCCCGGGCTCGGGGCGCTCTCCTCCGGGCTGGGCGAGCTCGTCGCCGGCGTGTCCACAGGTGGCTGCTCGCCGCCGTCGCAGGCCGACAGCAGGCCCACCGTCAGCGCGACCGCGCCCAGCGAGCCAAGGACCCTCTTACCGACTGCCGTGCCCACACCAGGGGCCGGCCTGCCGTGCATTACCCGCATCGTGACTCCTCCTCGACTGCACCTTCTGGGGTGGTGGTGCAGTACCGCACTCGCGAGACGACGTCGTCCCCTCGCGAGTGTCCTGTATCTCCCACTGACGCGCGGGTGTCCACGATGGTTGCGTCGGTCGATCGTCACCCAATCGTGATCGCCACCCGATGGCGGTCGTCACCCGACAGTCACAGTGCCGCCCGCAGGGAGCGCGTCCAGGGTGTCAGCGGGATCAGGAGCCAGCAACCACGCGTCGACGCCGGCCAGGAGCCGTTCCTTGGTGCTCGACGACGCCCGGCTCGCCCGGATCGACGACGCCGCGAGCCCGGCGAGCTCCGGATCGGTGAAACCGTGCGCGCTCCGCGCGATCTCGTACTGGTCGACGAGCCGCGATCCGAACAGCAGCGGGTCGTCGGCGCCGAGCGCCACCATCGCCCCCGCATCCACCAGGGTGCGCAGCGGCACCTCGCCCGCCTCGCTGTACACGCCGAGGCCGATGTTCGAGCCCGGGTTCACCTCGAGGGCCACACCACGGTTCACGATCTCGTCGAGGAGCCGCTCGTCCTCCGCGGCGCGCACGCCGTGCCCTATCCGGTCGGGAACGAGCTCCCGCATGACCTCGCTGATGTGGTCGGGTCCCAGCAGCTCGCCACCGTGCGGCACGGCCGCGAGGCCGGCGCGGCGCGCGATCTCGAAAGCGTGCCCGAACTGGGACGTGTCCCCGCGGCGCTCGTCGTTCGACAGCCCGAAGCCCACCACCTCGCCCACGCCGTCGCCCGCGTACCGGGCGGCGAGCCGGGCGAGCGTGCGCGCGTCGAGCGGATGTCTCATGCGCGACGCCGCGATGATCACGCCCACCTCGATGCCGTGAGCGGCGCTCGCGGCCTGGGCGGCGTCGATGACTATCTCGACGGCGGGGGTGATACCGCCCACGAACGGGGCATAAGAGGTCGGGTCCACCTGGATCTCGAGCCGGCCGGAGCCCTCGGCGGCGTCGTCCGCCGCGGCCTCGTCGACCAGGCGGCGCATGTCGGCCTCCGAGCGCACGCAGGCGCGGGCGGCGTCGTACAGGCGCTGGAAACGGAACCAGCCACGCTCGGTGGCGGGCAGGCGCAGCGGGTCGTTGTCGATGAGCGCTTCGGGCAGCCGGACCTGGTACGCGGCTGCCATGTCGACGAGCGTCGGCACCCGCATGGATCCGGTGAAGTGGAGGTGGAGGTGCGCCTTGGGGAGGAGTGCGAGGTCGCGCATCTGCGTAGTCTGGCAAAGCGGTGCTCCGGCGGCAGCCGGGAACGTGATACTCCGCACTACTCACACATCCCGCCGTCCATCTTTGGTGTGCGTGCGCTCCGCTCCGTATCCTGAGAAGAACATGCCCCAGATAGCCGAAATGACTGATTTACTCGATGCGCAACCACGGACACCGGTGAACCAGTGAGCGAAGAGACCACGAGCGAGGACAACGCCGCAGAGCATTCGGTGCACGTCGTTCTCGGCGGTAAGTACGAGCTGGTCGACGTTCTCGGCACTGGCGCAACGTTCACGGTCTACGAGGCGCAACGTGTCGCACCCCCTGCGGGTCCGGAGCCCGCGGCGAGCGGCGACGGCGACACCGGCGCCGACGGAGAGACCGGCGCCGACGGAGAGACCGGCACCGCTGAAGCAGACGCCAAAGAGCCCGACGCCGAAAAGCCCGACGCCGACGAGACCGACGCCGACGAGGCCGACGCCGACGAGGCCAACGCCGACGAGGCCGAGTCCGGCGGGACGTCCGACGACGAGACGTCCGGTGCCGACGACGCCGACGCTGCGGACGCCGAGACCACGACAGCTCCCGCGGACGCCGAACCGGACGAGCCCGAGGTCGACCTCGACCAGCCGCTCGTGGTCAAGGTGCTGCACCCCCACCTCGTCGACGACCAGAACGCCCGCGACTCCCTGCGACGCGAGGTCGAGGCCTCGGCGCTGGTGGACCACCCGGGCGTCGTGAAGGTGCTGGACTCGGGCGAGGACGACGTCGCAGGCGCGAACGTCCCCTGGACGGTCATGAACCGGATGCCGGGCGTCTCCCTGTCCGACCTCGCGGGCGACCACGGCCTGCCCTGGCGCGACGCGCTGGCGATCGTCGACGGCCTGCTGGAGGCGCTCGGCGCCGTGCACGCGGCAGGTCTCGTGCACCGCGACGTCGCTCCCCGCAACGTGATGGTCGACAAGCAGGCCGACGGCACGTACGTCGTCGGGCTGCTGGACCTCGGGCTCACCCGGCCCGCGGGTGGCGACGGTGACGGCGCGACGGTGGCCGGTTCCGTCATCGGGATGTCGCCGGAGCAGGCGCGGGGCAAGCCGCTCGACGCGCGCAGCGACATCTACGCCGTCGGTGCGCTCGCGTACTACACGCTCACCGGGCACGCGCCCTACGAGCGGGCGCAGGCGGAGGACGTCCTGCGGGCGCACGTGAACGCGCCGGTTCCTGCGGCCTCGGCGCGCCGTGCGGCCGTTCCGGCGTCCGTGGACCGCCTCGTGTCGCGTGCGATGGCCAAGGACCCGGGGCGCCGGTTCCCCACCGCCGAGGCGATGCGCGGGACCGTGACGATCCTGCTCGGCGGCCCCGCCGGCCGGCTCGGAACCAGCGGCGAGACCATGCAGCTCGGCGTGGGCGCCGGCGGCACCGAGGTGATCGACCCGGTCCTCGGTGCGGGGGCCGGCTCGGGGACCATGAAGCTGGGCCAGGTCGACGAGGGCACCGACCGGACCATGATGGTCGGCGCCGTGGGCGCCGCGGCCGTCGGAGCGGGTGTCGCAGGGGCGGCAGCCGCTGCCGGGGCCCAGGGTGCGTCCGGCGCGGCGCCGACCATGGTGTCCGCACCGCCCTCGGTAGGGCCGCCTCCGATCGGCCCCTACCCGGCGGTGCCAGAGGAGGAGCGGAAGTGGTGGCACCCCCTGACGACCGGGCGCGGCCGCGTGATCACGATCATCGTGTTCGCGCTGCTCGTGCTCGGCGGTGCAGGTCTGGTGATCGCGAACATCCTCAACAGCCAGGGCACGCCGACTCCCACGCCGACCGTCAGTACGATCACTGACGATCCGACGCCGACTCCGTCGTCGTCGCCCGTCCCGAGTCCGTCCGACAACAACGACGACGAGTTCACGCCGACGCCGACACCGACGCCGACCCCCACGCCGACGCCGACTCCCACCCCGACGCCGACTCCCACCCCGACGCCGACGCCGTCTCCCACCCCGACGCCGACGCCGACCCCGACCCCCACGCCGACCCCCAGCCCGGAGGTGACGCCTACCGACGAGCCGGTCGAGCCGACGGGCGAGCCGACCGACGGGGGAGAAGCGGGCGGCGACCCGTCGGCGCCCGCCGACGGCGATGGTCGCTAGGCCGCTTCCCGGGGCGGGGCGGCGACCGGCGATCAGGCGATCCAGCCCCGCTCCCTGGCCACGGTCACCGCTGCCGTCCGGTCGGCGACACCGAGCTTGGCGAACGCCCGGATGAGATGCGTCTTGACCGTCGCCTCCGTGATGGACAGCTCGCGCCCGACCTGTGCGTTCGACCGGCCGAGCGCCACGAGCGCGAGCACCTCCGCTTCTCGGGCAGAGGGCCGTTCCGCAGAGCTGCGTACTGAGCTGACCAGGCGTGTCGCCACGCTGGGGGCCAGCACGGTCTCGCCACGGGCCGCCGCACGAACCCCAGCGACCAGCTCGGCGCGGGGCGTGTCCTTGAGCAGGTAGCCGGTTGCCCCGGCCTCGACGGCGCGCAGGATGTCGGCGTCGGTGTCGTAGGTGGTCAGCACCACTACGCGGGGTCCGGTGCCCACTATCCCTGCGGTCGCGGCCACGCCGTCGAGCACCGGCATGCGCAGGTCCATGAGCACGACGTCAGGCCGCAGCGACGCCGCGAGGGCCACTGCCTCCTGCCCGTCGGCGGCCTCGCCGACCACCTCCAGGTCGTCCTCGACGCTCAGCATGCCCGCCAGGCCCGACCGCACCACCGGATGGTCGTCCACCACCAGCACCCGGATCATCCCGCCACCCCCCGTGTCCTCTCGTGTTCTCCGGCAGCGGTGCGTGCCGCCGGGCCGACCTGCCCATCGACCGGTACCCGGGCGCA
This sequence comes from Promicromonospora sp. NPDC050249, assembly GCF_040656015.1. Classification (NCBI taxonomy): domain Bacteria; kingdom Bacillati; phylum Actinomycetota; class Actinomycetes; order Micrococcales; family Promicromonosporaceae; genus Promicromonospora; species Promicromonospora sp. NPDC050249. The sequence continues at coordinate 5,207 of NZ_JBFAKY010000038.1, forward strand.
CAGCGTGGTGCCGCCGTCGTCCCCCGGCCCGACCGCCAGCGTGCCGCCCGCCGACCGTAGGCGCTCCCGCATCCCCGCCAGCCCGAACCCGTCGACGGCTTCCGCGTCGAACCCGCGCCCGTCGTCGGACACCGTGAGCGTCACCTCTCCCTCCGCCTGCCCCAGCCGCACGACGACGGAGCGCGCCCGCGCATGCCGTCGCACGTTCGCGAACGCCTCCTGCGCTGCCCGCAGCAGCACCACCTCGACGGTCGGCGACAGCGACCCGACCCGGTCCGTCTCCACGGCCACCGCAAGAGCGGTCTCCTCGGCGAACCGGCTACCGAGCCGGCCGAGCGCCTGGGGGAGCGACGCGTCCTGCAGCGCCACGGGAGCGAACGCCGCCACCAGGGCGCGGGCCTCGGCGAGGTTGTCGCGGGCCGTGTCCTCCACGACGTGCAGCCGCTCGCGCACCGCGGCGTCGTCCCCGATGTCGAGGGCCGCCGTCGCGGCCTGCGCCTGCATCACCACGCTCGTGAACCCCTGGGCGAGCGTGTCGTGGATCTCGCGGGCCAGGCGCTCGCGCTCGGCCAGGACCCCCGCCTCGTGGCTGGTCAGCGCCAGCTGCTTCTGTGTGGCGTGCAGCTGGCCGAGCAGCCGCACCTGCTCCTCGGCCCGGCGCATCGCCACGTGGAACCACAGCCCGAGCCCGATCGCGAACACGAGGGTGACCAGCATCTGCGGCACCACCTCGCCCATGACCGCGACGTCGAAGTCGTACTGCGACGAGATGCCGACCGACACCGCCGCCGTCAGGGCGACACAGCCGACCACACCGTGCCGTATCGACTCCAGGAGCATCCAGACCTGCGCGAACGCGATGAACAGCAGGAGCGACGCCACACCGCCCTGCGACACCGTCACCCCGGTGCCGGCCACCAGCACCACCAGGTACAGCACGGCCGGCCGCTGGTCCCGGGTCCGGGCCGCCCGCGCGCCCCACAGCAGGTAGGCCAGCACGATCACGCCCATCGCCGAGTACGCGACGGCGAGCTGCGTCCCCCGCGTGCCGTCCAGCGCCAGCGCGACGGCGGTCAGCGCGATGATCACGCCGAACGCGGCGTCCCACCACCGCACCTGGTCCTCCCACCCGGCGTACAGGCGCTCCAGGCCCTGGTCGCGGTCCGCCTCGCCCTGGTCGCCCGCCGTCTCGTCAGCCGTCATCGTGCCGCCGCCACCGGAACGTCCGTGTGCCGATCACGAGCCCCACCACCAGCCATGCCGCCAGTACAGCAGCCGTCGTGCCGGACTGCCAGGCCCCGGACGGCTCCGCCGCGGCGAAGGCGTCCGGCAGGAACACCGACCGCATGCCCTGCGCTATCCACTTGAGCGGGAACAGGGACGACAGGTCGATCATCCAGCCGGGCAGCTGACTGACCGAGAAGAAGACCCCGGACGTGAACTGAAGGACCAGGAGCGGCGTGACCACCACCGCGCTCGCGGACCGCCCGGAACGGGGCACCGACGAGTAGGCGACCCCGCACACGGCCCCTGCCGCCGTGCCGAGCACGAACACCCAGGCGAACGTGGCCCAGCGTCCCGGGTCGTCCGGCAGCGGGACGTCGAAGACGAGCGCCGCGACCGCGAGCAGCAGTGCCGTCTGCGCGAGCACGGTGACCAGCGACAGGAACACCTTGCCGAGAAAGTACGACGTCGCGGGCAGCGGCGTCGCACGCAGACGCTTCAGCGTCCCGTCGTCCCGCTCGACGGCTATCGACATGGCGAGCGTCTGGTACGTCGAGAGCATGACGCCCGTCGCGACCATGCCGGGCAGGAAGTACTGCGCGAAGCTGAGCGTGACGCCGTCGGCGACGATCGGGTCGTCATCGCCGAACACCGTCGCGAAGATCGCGAGCATGACGATCGGATAGGCGAACCCGAAGACCACCGAGTCGCGCTCACGGACGAACTGCAGCAGCTCGACGCCGCCGCGCACCAGCCCCAGGCGAAGCACGCCGGGCAGCCCTCTCTTCGGTCGGTCGAGCTCGTCGGGACCCCGCCCCTCGAGCACCTCCCGCTGGTCGAGCCTGTCGAGCCCCGTCCCCTCCGTCGCGCCCATCACGCCGCCTCCCTGCCCTGGTCGTCGATATCGATGCCGTCAACGGGTGCCTCGCCGATCAGCGAGAGGTACACGTCCTCGAGCGTCGGCCGGGTCACGGCCAGGCCGGGCACCTCGCCGTCGGGTCCGGCGCTCGCGATCAGCCGGGCGACGGCGGCCGTCGGCCGGTCCGTCCGCTCGGTGCGCCGCACGCCGCCGTCGTCCCATGCGACGACGGGTGTGCGGGCCTCGGAGCCGCCAAGGGTCTCGGGAGTGCCCGAGGCGACCACCACGCCGTCACGCACGACCACCACCCGGTCGGCCAGCTGGGCCGCCTCGTCGAGGTAGTGGGTCGTCAGGAGGATCGTGGTGCCGTCGTCGCGCAGGCTCGTCACCAGGTCCCAGAAGGATCTGCGGGCCTGCGGGTCGAACCCGGTGGTGGGCTCGTCGAGGAACAGCAGCTCGGGCCTGCCCACGATGCCGAGCGCCACGTCGAGCCGGCGCCGCTGCCCGCCGGACAACCCGCGCGTCCGCGCCCGGGCCTTTTCCGCGAGCCCCACTGCCGCGATGACCTCAGCGGGGTCGCGCGGGTCCGGGTAGGACGCCGCGGCGGCCCGCACCTTCTCCAGGACGGTGAGCTCGCTCATGTCCCGCGAGTCCTGCATGACGACGCCGATCCGGGCCCGCCAGGCGCGTCCGGCGTGCCGGGGGTCCTCGCCGAGCACCGCCACCTCGCCGTCGTCGCGGTCGCGGAAGCCCTCGAGGATCTCGACCGTGGTGGTCTTGCCCGCGCCGTTGGGCCCGAGGACCGCCACGATCTCGCCCGCGGCGACGTCGAGGTCGAGACCCGCGACGGCGTCCTTGTAGCCGGCGCGTGTGTTGCCGTAGCGCTTGCGGAGGCCGCGTACTCGCACGGCCAGAGGGTCGGAGGTCTGCATACCGTCGAGCATGCTCTCGCCGACGTCCCTGGCGGGACGCCCGTTCGGCTGCACCTGCTGTCCACCGTTCGATGGACACCGGCCCGGCGCGTCGTCGCTGGTCGAGCCCTCGTTGGTCGAAGTTGTCGGGACCCCAAGGGTCCGTCAGGAACGAGTTCGACCTACAGCGTTGGGTACCGTACAGTTGTGCCTCGGTGATCGATCCTCACCCGAAGTGGCGTGCCTCCCCGGAGGCAGTTGTTACCTTGGCAGAGGCATCGAACGCAGAGGGTAGTGGCGCAATTGGTAGCGCAGCGGTCTCCAAAACCGCAGGTTGCAGGTTCGAGTCCTGTCTACCCTGCCAGCGTGAACCCCAGCGGGGCCGCGCGCAGCGGGCCCACGTGAGTGGACCTGGCAAGCCAGTCCGCGCCAGCCGGCGCGCCGGGCCACAGGAGTGGGGTAGCAGTGAGCGACACCGAGGTGATCCAGAGCGCCGCGGAGCGTCCGAGCAAGGGCGGCGGCAATATCTTCGCCCGAATCGCGCTCTTCGTGCGCCAGGTGGTGGCCGAGCTCAAGAAGGTCGTCTCGCCGACGCGCTCCGAGCTCATCACGTACACGACAGTGGTGCTGGTCTTCCTGATCGTGGTCATGTTCTTCGTGGTGGTGCTGGACTACGCGTTCGGCATGCTCGCCGGCTGGGTCTTCGGCTGACCCGGTCCTCCGCGACGGCACGTTGACGCAGCCGTAGACGACCTCGACCACGGTCGGTGTCGGTCCGGGTGCGCCGGACAAGCAGATGGGGCACGCTGCGCAGTACTTCGCTGTGACCGTTCTCGCCTGTTGCTGATTGTCGCTTCGCGGCACTTTCGCGCGACAATGGGCGAACACAGCTCGTAGAAGTACGCACACACGTGCCGGGCGCAGCCCCGGCGCACGAAGAGAAAGCAGGTTCGTTTCGTGTCCCAGGACTCTCTGGACCAGACGGAGAACGTCTCGCCGTCCGACGGCGACGATGCGGCCGTCGACGCGCCCCTGGACGCCGAGAACGCCGACGTGCCTGCGGACGCCGAGACTCCGGTCGACACCGACGCCGAGACCACGGACGAGAGCGAGGTCGAGGGCGTAGCCACCGACGAGCGCACCGTCGACGCCGACGGCGACGTCATCGTGGACGAGGCCGAGGAGTTCAAGCGAACCCTCCGCGGACAGTCCGGCGACTGGTACGTCATCCACTCGTACGCGGGTTACGAGAAGCGCGTGAAGACCAACCTCGAGAACCGCATCCAGAGCCTGAACATGGAGGACTACATCTTCCAGGTCGAGGTTCCGATGGAAGAGGTCGCCGAGATCAAGAACGCGCAGAAGAAGATCGTGAGCCGGGTGCGGATCCCCGGTTACGTCCTCGTGCGCATGGACCTGACCGACGAGTCGTGGGGCGCCGTGCGGCACACGCCGGGCGTCACGGGCTTCGTCGGGCACACGCACCAGCCGGTGCCGCTGAATCTCGACGAGATCTACTCGATGCTCGCGCCGTCCATGCTGCAGCAGCCGGCACAGGCCGGCCAGGCGGCAGCCGGTGGTGGCGCGTCGACCGGTGGCAAGGCCCCGGTCCACGTGGACTTCGAGGTCGGCGAGTCGGTGACCGTGACCGACGGTCCGTTCGACACGCTGCCCGCCTCGATCTCCGAGATCAACGTCGAGGCCCAGAAGCTCAAGGTCCTCGTCTCCATCTTCGGCCGGGAGACCCCGGTCGAGCTGGGGTTCAACCAGGTCGCCAAGATCTGATCGTTCGTCCCTCAGCATTTGCAACCGGGTCATCGCCCACGGCGTCGGCCCAACCGAACAGAAGGTAGAAAAGCATGCCCCCGAAGAAGAAGGTCTCCGGCCTCATCAAGCTGCAGATCAACGCCGGTGCCGCGACGCCGGCCCCGCCGATCGGCCCCGCGCTCGGTCAGCACGGCGTGAACATCATGGAGTTCTGCAAGGCGTACAACGCCGCGACCGAGTCGCAGCGCGGTAACGTCGTCCCGGTCGAGATCACGGTGTACGAGGACCGCTCGTTCACGTTCATCACCAAGACCCCGCCGGCCGCAGAGCTGATCAAGAAGGCCGCCGGTGTGCCCAAGGGCTCGCCCACGCCGCACACGGTCAAGGTCGCGACGATCACGAAGGCTCAGGTCCGCGAGATCGCGACGACCAAGCTGCAGGATCTGAACGCGAACGACCTCGACGCCGCGTCGCTGATCATCGCGGGCACCGCCCGCTCCATGGGCATCACCGTCTCGGAGTGATTCCCTCCGGGGTTGCTTCCAGCCCCGGACCGCACGAGGTGACCGGCGGACGTCGTCGGTCACCACAGTGGCAGGGCCGACAGGTCCGCTACGACCACAAGGAGAGAAAACATGGCAAAGCGCAGCAAGGCGTACCTCGCCGCCGCGGAGAAGATCGACAGCGAGAACCTGTACTCGCCGCTCGAGGCCATCCGCCTGGCCAAGGAGACCGCCACGGTCAAGTACGACGCCACCGTCGAGGTCGCGTTCCGGCTGAGCGTGGACCCGCGCAAGGCGGACCAGATGGTCCGCGGCACGGTCAACCTGCCGAACGGCACGGGTAAGACCGCCAAGGTCATCGTGTTCGCCAACGCCGCCAAGGCGGAGGAGGCCCGCGCGGCCGGTGCCGACGAGGTCGGTGGCGACGAGCTGATCGAGAAGGTGGCCGCCGGCTACACCGACTTCGACGCGGCTGTTGCCACGCCGGACCTCATGGGCAAGGTCGGTCGCCTCGGTAAGGTGCTCGGTCCCCGTGGCCTCATGCCGAACCCGAAGACCGGCACCGTGACGATGGACGTGACCAAGGCTGTCACCGACATCAAGGGCGGCAAGATCGAGTTCCGCGTCGACAAGCACGCGAACCTGCACTTCATCATCGGCAAGTCCTCCTTCACGGAGGCGCAGCTGCTGGAGAACTACGCGGCCGCGCTCGACGAGGTCCTCCGCCTCAAGCCGTCGTCGTCGAAGGGTCGCTACATCAGCAAGGCGACCATGGCCACGACGATGGGCCCCGGCATCCCGCTGGACCAGAGCAAGACCACCAAGCTCCTCGAGGAGCTCTCGGCCTGAGCCGAGCTCTCCTGAGCGCAAGAAGGCCCGCATCCCGCAAGGGGTGCGGGCCTTCTTGATTTGGGTTCAGCAGGATGTATCGAACGCGACGCTCGCCCCTCTTGTCTGATGAGCGGCATTGAGCCGACGTGCGCCGAGGAGAGGGGAGTGCCTGATGGGCACAGTGTTCTATCTCCCCGGATCCGCAACCCCCGCCGTACACTCGGTTGGTCCAAGTGGTTCACGTCCGACACCGGACGTGGAGACATCCGCCAGCAGAGAATCCCGTGGTGCAATGACAGGATCAAGGGAGGCCCTGCCCGACGTCGACGGGTCCGGGCTCACGCTCGGCGATCGCGCTGCGATCGCCTTGACCGAGTACCGCGAGGGCAACCACCAGGCGCTGGGTGATCTGGTCCGCGAGGCGACGCCGCTGCTGTGGCACACGGTCCGCGCGCAGGGCGTCGAGCACGACGCCGCCGAGGACGTGGTGCAGAGCACCTGGGTGGCCCTCGTGCGCCACGCGGACTCGATAGCCGAGCCGAAAGCCGTGCTGAAGTGGCTCCTGGTGACGGCGAAGCGCGCCGCCTGGGAGGCCGTGCGCAAGCACCGTGACGACGAGAAGCGCCGCACCGAGCTCCCGGACGACAGCCCTGAGCACCCGATGGCCCTTCCCGCGAAGGATCCGCTGCCGGACGACGAGGTCCTGCGCGAGGAACGCGATCGCATCCTGTGGATGTCGCTCCAACAACTACCCGGACGCTGCCAAGAGCTGCTGCGTCTGGTTTCGCTCGCCGACCGGCCGGACTACCGGCACATCTCGGCGGCGATCGGAATGCCGATGGGTTCCATCGGCTCGACTCGTGGCCGCTGCTTGGCGAAGCTGCGGACCATCCTCGACGAGCAGGGGGACTTCTCGTGGACGTGACGCCGGAACCGAACAAGGACGAAGAGGCCGTGGGGGACCTCTCGTACGACCCGAAGGGCATGCTCGACGCCGATGACGGGGCTGTGCTGACCCGTCTTGCCGAGCTGGTCGACGCGGTTGACCCGGTGCCGAGCGACCTCGTGGAGCGCTCGCTGTTCGCGATCACGCTGGCCGGCCTGGAGGCCGACCTCATGGAGGCCGTCTATCTCGACGCGCCGCTCGCAGGCGTCCGGGGGGCCGCCGCCGCAGCGCGCGCAGACGACACGGCGCCTGCCGAGGCGAAGACGATCACCTTCACGCACGACTCGCTGACCGTCATGATCAGCCTGTCACCGGCCGCCGGGGGTCGGGTACGGATCGACGGCTGGGCCGCTCCCGCGGCCGGGCTTGACGTGGAGCTGCACCGACCGGGGGCCGACGTCGTCACTGTCGCCTCCGACGAGGACGGCCGGTTCGCGTTCGACTCGGTCGAGCGCGGCCGCGCGAGCCTGGTGGTGCGCAGGACCGACGGCGGTGGCGGTGCGGTGAGCACGCCGGTCATCGAGCTCTGAGCTCCGGAACATTTGAATCTCTGAAATCACCGACCCGGCTGTGGGGGCGCGGCGGGGTTGGCCGAGTGCGCCTATCGATGGAGAGGTAATGCTGTGAGTGAGCCGATGCCTGAGGGAATGCACGTCCGGGACCACACCGGAGGGTGGCGGCCGGTCCGGGAGCTGGACCCGGCCACGGACCGGCTCCCCGGTGGGCGCGTCGCGCCGACGCGTTACGTGCGGGACCGGGTGATCGTCCGCGGTGACTCGGAGGGCGGGCACAACGCGCTCCTCGAGATGATCACTGCCCGTGCCCGCGAGAACGGTGTCACCGTCACGACCGGAGAGTTCCAGCAGGCGCCGTCGCGCGAAGGCGGCGACATCGTGGGCGCCCGGCCCGACGTCGAGGTGCGGCTCGACGACGTGCGGGACGACTGGGACGCGCTCGGGCTGCTCGCTGCGGTGGCGGAGGAAGCGGGCGACAACCGCAGGCGGGTGTCGCTGGACCACGTGGTGATGGGACATCGGCAGAGCGGAGGTTTCGGGGACCCGGACAAGCGGGTTCCTGCCGTGTATCCGGGAAGTGCTCCCGTTCGCGCGGCCGACGGAGTCTCGCCCCTTGTCACGCGGGAAGGCGTCGACCGGCCCGTGGTGGCGATCCTGGACACCGGGATCGGGCGACACCCGTGGTTCGACGAGCCCGGCACCGCGGTGCTTCGCGACGTGCAGCTGGATGGCAGCCCCATCGGGACCTATCCCGAGGAGGACATCGATGCGGAGCGCGAGGGGCGCAGAGATGGTGGGGCGTCCCACCTGGACCCGTACGCCGGGCACGGTACCTTCATCGCCGGCGTGGTCCACCAGGTCTGCCCGGACGCGGCGCTGCTTCCGGTCCGCGTCTACGGCGGGGACGGTACGGCCTCCGAGTGGGACTTCGCCCGGTCGGTGGAGCGGCTCCTGGAATTCCATCTGCGCGGACTCGCGGGCGTTCCCGGGCACTTCCCCGTCGACATCGTGGTGATCGCCAGCGGCTACTACCTGGAGCACCCCGAGGATGACGACGACTACGAGGGTCTCTACCGCGGCAGGCTTCGTGACCTGCGCCGGGCAGGCGTTCTGGTGGTGGTGTCGGCCGGGAACGACGGATCGACCCGCAAGACCTTTCCGGCGGGCTGGGCGCCGCCCGTGCGCCGGACGAGCGGCGGGGTAATCCCTGGTGACGTGCACGATCTCTGCCCGGACTACACGCCGTTGATCGGTGTGGCTGCCTCCAACCCCGATGGGACCTTGGCCGACTTCAGCAACGACGGCCCCTGGATCGCCGCTGTGCGCCCCGGCGTGAATGTCCTGAGCGCGATGCCCACGACGTTCGACGGCGCCGGCGAGGGTAGGCGGTCGGCGGACGGCCTGCGTTATACGGTCGACCCGGACGACTTCACGCAGGGCTTCGGGACCTGGAGCGGCACGTCGTTCTCGTCGCCGTATCTCGCGGCCCAGCTCGCGGCGGAGATGCTTGCACATCGGTCGGCCGGCCAGCCGCCGGCGTCTGACGCGCAAGGTCGTGTCAGCGATGCCTGGCATGCTGTGACCCGGGTCGGGGATCTCTACGCGGAGGTGCCCGGAGTGCCGGTGTGAGGTTCTGATCGGGGGGCGCGTTGGGTACGGCGGAGCTGGAGGCTCTAACCGAGCGGTTCGAACGGGCGCGGGAGTGGAACGTCCGTGCCCGACCGCGCCGCGCTCGCCGCGAGTTCCGTGCGCTTCTTCGCGATCTTGGTCGGTACGCGACGGTGGAGCTGGCGGAGAGTGACCGTGTGGCTCGGGCCTGGCTCATTGCTCGCTCATGGATGGGTCTCGCGCAAGCTGATCTCGCATGCACCGGAGACCTTCCAGCCGCCCTTGAGCTGCTCGATCAGGCGCTGGAGGCGGCCAAGCTGCTCGACGGTTCGGAACGTCGGCGCATCGAAGCGGTGACGGACGGGCAGCGCGGTCTGCTCCTGCTGTGGGTGGCGGGGGAACCCGCGGAGGCAGTGCGCCTCTTCGACCGGGTGCTCGCAGTCGGTGACGCCGGGGAACCGCGAGATCTTGCGATGGCCCACCTCAACCGGGCGATTGCCTTGTCGGACCTCGGAGACGTCGAAGGCGCGCTGGCGGACAACTTCGAGGCCGTCCGGCACGCCGAAGCGGCCGGTACACCGATGCTCGTGGCATTCGCGCGGCACAACTTGGGCTACTACCTGAGCATGCGTGGTGACGCACCAGCAGCGCTCGCCGAGATGGCCGCCGCACGAGAGCTCGCACCAGACCAGGACGATGGCATCCCCATGCTGGGGCGGGCTGAGGTGCTGTACGGCGTGGGCTTGCTGGACGAGGCGGAAGCGCTGCTGGATGAGGCGATTCCGCAGTTACGGGCGGCAGGACGGCGCACCGATCACGCTATCGCGGAGTATGTGCGGGCCCGGTGTCTCCTGGCACTCCTGCGTTTTGAGGAGGCCTCGGTCTTCGCCGCACGGGCGCGTACCCACTTCACGGCTGCGGGCTACGAGCAATGGGCAGTCCTGGCACGAGTTCTGGAGCTCGAGGCAGCGCTTGCACCGTTTCGCCGCGGCGTACGCGTACCGGCACGAGCCGAGATCCGACGTCGGGTCGGACAAGCCCTCACCGCTGCCAAGGACGGCGACGCCGCAGGACCGGTCCTGGGACAGCACCCCGGTCATGCCGCACGTCTGGTCGCTGCGCAGTGGTTCCTGCTGTCCAACGACCTCGATACGGCTCGTGCAACGCTCAAGGGCCTGCCCCGCGGCCTGACGAGCGCTCCGCTGACGATGCGGATCCAGCACTACACGGTTCAGGCGGAGCTGGCGTTCGCGGCAGACGACCGCGCGAAGGGACTTCGTGCCGTGCGGGCGGGTCTGAGGCTGCTTGCCGACCATCGCAGCAGGCTCGGCGCGGTTGAGTCAGTCACGGCCGCCGCCGCTCATGGCGTGGAACTGACGCGTATCGACGTCGGGGCTGCCGCACGCACCGGACGGCCGGCGGCGCTGTTCGACGCGGCGGAGCGAGGTCGTTCCACGTTCGCCGGTACGGGCCGCGTCACTCCGCCGGACGACCCGAAAGCTGCCGCGCTCCTCTCCGAGGCTCGGGGCCTGCTGGCCAGGGCGCGAGAGATGCCTGCTGACCAGGCCAAGGAGCGGGAGCGGCTCACCCGCCGTGCGCACAGGGCCCAGAGCGAGGTGCGGGAACGCTCGTGGCGCCATGCGGGTAACGCGGGCGGGGTGCAGCGTTCGGTGACCGCCCGCGAACTACGGCAGGTGCTCGTCGGGCGAGGCGACGACGCGGCAGTGGTGGCCAACTTCGTGGTGCTCGACGGCATGTTGCGCTGCGTCCGTGTCGATGCCGAAGGTGTGACGGCCATCGAGTTCGGCCCGGCGAAGGACGTGACAGAGCGGGTTCGCCGCCTGGGCGCCGACTTCGCCATGGCCGCCAACGACCTGATCCCGGCTCCGCTCCGGGCCGCGGCCGGTTCCTCGCTGAGACGTAACCTCGAGGCTCTCGACAGCATGCTGCTCGCGCCTCTGCACGCACGGGGCGACCTCTACGTCGTGGGTCGCGAACCCCTGCTCAGCGTCCCTTGGACCGCGCTCCCGTCCCGCAGCGGTCTGCGCACCGCCGTCAACTCACACGTCGCCCGAGGTCGCACCCACGCCCGCCCGAGCGGCAAGCGACGTCTGCTCGCAGCTGCGGGACCCGGCGTGCAGCACGGCACCGAGGAGGTCCACGCCGTCGGCAGGCAGTGGCCGGGCGCAACCGTGCTGACCGGGGACGACGCCGTCACCGAGCACGTCCGTACCGCGCTCGCCACGCACGACGTCGTGCACCTCGCCACCCATGGCCAGCACGACGCGGACAACCCGCTGTTCGCGAGCATCGACCTGGCCGACGGCCCGTTGTTCGCCCACGAGCTCGACGGGACGCCGCTGCCCGGCTCGGTCGTGATCCTGTCCTCGTGCGAGGTCGGCGGCTCCACCCAGGTCCTCGGCGGCGAGGTACTGGGCCTGACGTCGGTGCTCCTGCGCCTGGGTGCGCGTGCGGTGATCGCATCCGTCGCGAAGCTCTCGGACGAGCTCGCCGCCCAGGTCATGCCGCGCCTGCACGCTCACCTTCGCGAGTCCGACGACCCGGAGGCTGCCCTCGCGGCGGCCCTGAAGGACGTTGCCGAGCCGGTCCCGCTGGTCTGTTTCAGCTCGGTCGAGGGCCTCGCCGGCGCCTGATCCCCGGACGGGCGAATTGTGGTCCCATCGGCCCACCTTCATCCAGGCCCGAGCCGCTGACCTGCGGCGTCGGAAAGGGCGGTGACACAAGACATCTCACCCCGCTAGCGTGTCCCGCCTGACGCCCCACGAGGGCGTGGAAAGGGCTAGGGGGCGACATGTGGCCGGAACTGGAGGCGGAGCTGCTGGTCGCGCGGGACCTCAGCTCGCGCTCGCGGCCGGGCGACGCTCTGCCGCGGTTCCGGAAGGTGCTCGACCGGCTTCGGGTCATGGACCTCGCAGATCTCGAGCCCGGGGACCACGAGCGCTGGGCGGAGGGCGTGGTGCGTTCCCTGACGGGGGAGGCGGTCGCCGTCCATGCGGTCGAGGACGCGCTCGACAAGCCGCTGGCCATCCTCGACGACGCCGAGTCCCGCGCCGAGACGGCGCCGCCGGCGGTCCGGGCGCGCCTCGTCGCCGTTGTCGAGGGGGCACGCGGCCTGCTCCTGCAGCGCTCCGGCCGGCTGGCTGATGCCATGGCCGCCTTCGACAAGGTGCTCGCGGATCCGGGAGTGCTCCACGGGCGGGACCTCGCGACGATGCTGCTCAACCGCGGCGCGACAGCCATCGAGCTGGGTCGGCTCGACGCGGCGCTCCGGGACTTCGACGTCTGCCACGAGCAGGCGGTGCGGGCCGGCACGCCCTCGATCGCTTCCCTCGCCCTGCACAACACCGGCTTCGTGCGGTACGCACTCGGTGATCTGCCCGGCGCGCTCCGGGCCATGGAAGCGGCCCGCGCCATCGACCCGGAGCGGGCCGACGGCCTGCTGGACATCGGCCGTGGCGCCGTCCTCTACGAAGCAGGGCTGCTCGAGGACGCAGAGCGCGTACTCACCGAGGCGATCTCCCGCATGGTCGGTCCTGGCCGCGCGCCGCACCGTGCGGAGGCCGAGTACTTCCGCGCCCGCTCCCTCATGGCACTGCACCGGTGGGACGAGGCCCGCTTCGCCGCGGCCTTCGTCCGGCAGTACTACACCGGAGTAGGCCATCCGCAGCGTGCGGCGGTCGCCCGTGTCGCGGAGCTCGAGGCGATCCTCCTGCCGGTCCGGCGTGGCGAGGCTCCCGTACCGGACGACGCGCGCCACCGCGCCGAGCAGGCCATCGAAGCCGCGGAGGCCGGCGACGAGGTGGACCCGCTCCTCGGACAGCACCCAGGCCTGGCAGCGCGGTTCGTCGCCGCACACTGGTACCTCCTGGCCGACGACGCCGTCGCCGCCCGCGCCGTGCTCGACGGCCTCCCGGACGGCATCGTCGACGCTCCGCTGACCACGCGGATCCAGCAGCAGACGGTGCTCGCCCAGCTCGCGTTCGCCTCAGGAGACCGGGACGCCGGGGTCGCCGCCGTCCGGACCGGCTTCGGCCTGCTCGCTGACCACGGTCTGGGGCTCGGATCCGTGGAGTCGGTGACCGCCGCCGCCGTCCATGGCGTAGACCTGCAGCGCACCGACGTCGCGGCAGCCGTGCGGACCGGCCTGCCCGACGCGCTGTTCGAGGCGGTCGAACGCGGGCGTGCCACCTTCGCGGGGGTGGGCGCCGCCGCGGCACCGGAGGAACCCGCCGTGCGCGCACTCGTCACGGAGGCCCGGGGCCTCGTCGTCCGGGCCCGCACGCTCACGAACCGCGAGAGCGCCCCCGAGCGAGCCCATCTCTTCGAACGCTCCGGCAGGCTGCTGGCGACCGCCCGCGAACGTGCCTGGCACCGTACCGCTGCCGAGAAGGCCGCAGCGGAGGAACGCCCCGCCACCGTCGCGGACGTGCGGAACCTGCTCGCCACCCGCGACGACGGCGCAGTGGTCGCCAACTACCTGGTGCTCGACGGCGTCCTGCGGTGCGTCCGCCTGGACGCGGACGGTGCGCGCACCGTGGAGCTGGGCCCACGGGCCGATGTCGCCGAACGGGTGCTGCGCGCCCGGGCCGACCTCGGCGTCTGCGCCAACGACCTGGTGCCGACGGCCCTGCGCGCCGCGGCCCGGCGCTCGCTGACCCGTAACCTGGACGCCCTCGACGAGCTCCTCGCCGTACCGCTGGAGGCGGACGGCTCGTTGTACGTCGTCGGCCGGGACCCGCTCGTCGGCGTGCCGTGGACGGCTCTGCCGTCCCGCAGGGGCAAGCGCACCACCATGCGTTCCTACGTCGCACGCGGACGAGCCCACGCACGGCCGGGGGAGGGGCACCGGCTCCTCGCGGCGCACGGTCCGGGCGTGACCCTCGGTGCGAGCGAGGTGCGGGCGGTGGGCGACATGTGGCCGGGCGCGACGGTCCTCACCGGTCCCGCGGCCACGACGACCGCGGTACGGGAGGCGCTCGCCACGCACGACATCGTGCACCTGGCGACCCACGGCAGGCACGACGCCGACAACCCGCTCTTCGCCTCCGTCGACCTGGCCGACGGCCCGCTCTTCGCGCACGAGCTCGACGGCACCCGGCTCCCCGGCTCGGTGGTGATCCTGTCGGCGTGCGAGGTCGGCGGTTCCTCCCAGGTCGTCGGGGGAGAGGTCCTCGGCCTGACGTCGGTCCTCCTGCGCCTCGGCGCCCGCGCCGTCGTCGCGGCGGTCGCCCCGCTGTCGGACGCCGTCGCCGCCCGCGTGATGCCGCGCTTCCACGCGCACCTGCGCGCCACCGACGACCCGGAGGCCGCGCTCGCCGCGGCGCTCGCGGACGAGCCCGAACCTGCGCCGCTCGTGTGCTTCGGCTCCCTGGAGGGTCTGGAGCGCTGACTGCGCCCGCGCTGAGCATCCGCCGTCGGGCAGCGTGTGGCGCGTGCCACCGCCCGCCCGTGCAGCACCATGCGCGCAGCCATGTATGATTCTCAGGTAACCCAAGACCGCCGGTCGTCCGATGCTGCCCGCTCTTCACGAGCACAGGGCGGAAGAAGACCGAAGTCCCGCTGAGAGCGGGGGCCTGCGCAGGTGACGAACTCGAGTGCGGCTCTGCCGCGCAGACCGAGCCCCGTGCACCTGCGCCGGGGCTCTTTCTCATTTTCCGGGGCACGCCCGGGGCATGCGCCCCAGGGGACGGTGGTACCACCACCGGAAGGATTGCCATGGCGAGGCCGGACAAGGCAGCCGCAGTCGCAGAGATCGCGGGCAAGTTCCGCGACTCCAACGCGGCCGTGCTGACCGAGTACCGCGGGCTCACCGTCGCGCAGCTCAAGGAGCTGCGTCGGTCGCTCAGCGGCAACGCAACCTACGCCGTGGTGAAGAACACGCTGACGGGGATCGCGGCCAAGGAGGCCGGTGTCGAGGGTCTCGACGCCGACCTGAAGGGCCCGTCCGCCATCGCATTCGTGACCGGGGACCCGGTCACGGCTGCGAAGGGTCTGCGTGACTTCGCCAAGGCGAACCCTGCTCTGGTCATCAAGGGTGGCGTGCTCGACGGCCGCCCGATGTCCGCTGCAGAGATCACGAAGCTCGCGGACCTCGAGTCCCGCGAGGTTCTGCTGGCCAAGGTGGCCGGCGGTCTGAAGGCCACGCTGACGCGTGCTGCTTACGCCTTCACCGCCAAGCCCGCCCAGGTCGCCCGCGTCATCGATGCCCTGCGTCAGAAGCAGGAGTCGGAGGGCGCTGCCGCCTGATCCGGCGGTAGCGCTAGAACAAAAACCCCCTGCTTCTCGCGGGCCGCACCGGTCCGCGAAGCGCCAACTGAAAGGAACGCCATCATGGCGAAGCTCTCCACCGACGAGCTCCTGTCCGCCTTCGAGGAGCTCACCCTCATCGAGCTCTCCGACTTCGTGAAGGCCTTCGAGGAGAAGTTCGACGTCACCGCTGCCGCTCCGGTCGCCGTCGCCGCGGGCCCCGCGGGTGGCGCCCCGGCCGAGGCCGTCGAGGAGAAGACGGAGTTCGACGTCATCCTCGAGGCCGCCGGTGACAAGAAGATCCAGGTCATCAAGGAGGTGCGCGCGCTCACGTCCCTCGGTCTCAAGGAGGCCAAGGACCTGGTCGACGGCGCACCGAAGCCGGTTCTCGAGGGCGCCGACAAGGACGCCGCCGAGAAGGCGAAGGCCGCCCTGGAGGGCGCCGGCGCCACCGTCACCCTCAAGTGACCTCTGGCTGTACCGCCTTCGGGCTGGTGTGACGGCGCCCCGGGCTCGTCCCGGGCGCCGTCCGCCGACTGCAGAGGCCCGCACCCCTCGGGGGTGCGGGCCTCTCGTTTTCACCCACGTCAGCCGCAGCGCCGCGGCAGCGCGGGCCGGCAGTGCGGATCCGCAACGATTCGAGGATTATTGCGATCTCGGCGTGCACGTAGTAGGGCGACTGGACATACTAGAACCAGATAGGTATGCTAGCGCTTTGCGCCCGCGTGTGCCCTCGACGCCTCCCCCTGCTTCCCGAAAGTCCTGGTTGCATCCCCTCTTGTGGGATGCCCTCCGGCGACCGGTGAAGTCCGGCAGAGCTTCCTGCAGCACCGCAGAGCGTACAGCGTTCACCCGAACTGCAGGGAAGGACCCCTCTTGGCTGCCTCGCGCACCCCTTCAGCTCCGTCCGCCGAAGCCATTGCGAACCGTACCGCTTCCCGTCGCGTTTCCTTCGCAAAGATCTATGAGCCACTCGAGGTCCCCGACCTGCTTGGCCTTCAGACCGAAAGCTTCGACTGGCTCCTTGGTAACCCAGCCTGGCAGGCCAGGGTAGAAATTGCCAAGACGGCTGGCCGTAATGATGTCCCGGAAACTTCGGGCCTCGAGGAGATCTTCGAGGAGATCTCCCCGATCGAGGACTTCGGCTCCTCGATGTCCCTCTCCTTCTCGAACCACCGCTTCGAGCCGCCGAAGTACACGGCGGACGAGTGCAAGGAGAAGGACTTCACCTACGCGGCCCCGCTGTTCGTCACCGCGGAGTTCGTCAACTACACCACCGGTGAGATCAAGAGCCAGACCGTCTTCATGGGTGACTTCCCGCTCATGACGGCCCGCGGCACCTTCATCATCAACGGCACCGAGCGCGTCGTCGTCTCCCAGCTGGTGCGTTCGCCGGGCGTCTACTTCGAGCGCACCCCGGACAAGACCAGCGACAAGGACGTCTTCTCCGCGAAGATCATCCCGTCGCGTGGCGCCTGGCTCGAGTTCGAGATCGACAAGCGTGACGCCGTCGGCGTCCGCGTCGACCGCAAGCGCAAGCAGTCCGTCACCGTGCTGCTCAAGGCCCTCGGCATGAGCGAGGCGGAGATCCGCGAGGAGTTCGCCGAGTTCCCGTCCGTGCTGGACACCCTCGAGAAGGACCACGTCCACACCGAGGACGAGGCGCTGGTCGACCTGTACCGCAAGATCCGCCCGGGCGAGCCGCCCACGGTCGAGGCCGGTCGCGCGCTGCTCGAGAACTTCTACTTCAACCCGAAGCGTTACGACCTCGCGAAGGTCGGCCGCTACAAGGCGAACAAGAAGCTCGGTGTCGACGCACAGCTGGCCGAGTCCACGCTGTCGCTGACCGACGTCGTGGCGACGATCAAGTACCTCGCCGCCCTGCACGCCGACAAGCAGATCCTCTCGGGGATGCGCAACGGCAAGCCGGTCGAGGTGCGCGTTGAGGTCGACGACATCGACCACTTCGGCAACCGTCGTATCCGCGCCGTGGGTGAGCTCATCCAGAACCAGGTGCGCACGGGTCTGTCCCGCATGGAGCGCGTCGTTCGCGAGCGCATGACCACGCAGGACGTCGAGGCCATCACGCCGCAGACGCTGATCAACATCCGTCCGGTCGTCGCGTCGATCCGTGAGTTCTTCGGCACGTCGCAGCTGTCGCAGTTCATGGACCAGAACAACCCGCTGGCCGGTCTGACGCACAAGCGTCGTCTGAACGCGCTGGGCCCGGGTGGTCTGTCCCGCGACCGTGCCGGCATGGAGGTCCGTGACGTCCACCCGTCGCACTACGGCCGCATGTGCCCGATCGAGACCCCTGAGGGTCCGAACATCGGTCTGATCGGTTCGCTCGCGTCGTTCGGTCGCATCAACCCGTTCGGCTTCATCGAGACGCCGTACCGGAAGGTCGAGAACGGCAAGGTCACCGACAACATCGAGTACCTGACGGCCGATGACGAGGACCGCTACATCATCGCGCAGGCGAACACGCCGCTGCTCGAGGACGGCACGTTCGTCCTCGACCGCGTGCTGGTGCGCACCAAGGGTGGCGAGACCAACGACATCCCGGGTGCCGAGGTCGACTACATGGACGTCTCGCCGCGCCAGATGGTGTCGGTCGCGACCGCCCTGATCCCGTTCCTCGAGCACGACGACGCCAACCGCGCCCTCATGGGTGCCAACATGCAGCGCCAGGCGGTGCCGCTGGTCCGGTCCGAGGCCCCCGTGGTCGGCACCGGCATGGAGCGCCGTGCGGCGGTCGACGCCGGCGACGTCATCCTGGCGACCAAGCCTGGTGTGGTTACAGAGGTCTCGGCCGACCTGGTGCTCGTGGCGAACGACGACGGCACGACGGGCTCGTACCGCGTGCACAAGTTCGTGCGCTCGAACCAGGGCACGAGCTACAACCAGCGCGTGCTGGTCGACGAGGGTGCGCGGGTCGAGGTCGGCTCCGTGCTCGCCGACGGCCCGGCAACGGACGAGGGCGAGCTCGCGCTCGGCCGCAACCTGCTGGTCGCGTTCATGTCGTGGGAGGGCCACAACTACGAGGACGCGATCATCCTGTCGCAGCGCCTCGTGGAGGACGACGTCCTCTCCTCGATCCACATCGAGGAGCACGAGGTCGACGCTCGCGACACCAAGCTCGGCCCGGAGGAGATCACGCGGGACATCCCGAACGTCTCCGAGGAGGTCCTCGCGGACCTCGACGAGCGCGGCGTGATCCGCATCGGTGCCGAGGTCGGCGCCGGCGACATCCTGGTCGGCAAGGTCACTCCCAAGGGTGAGACCGAGCTGACCCCGGAGGAGCGCCTGCTCCGTGCGATCTTCGGTGAGAAGGCGCGCGAGGTGCGCGACACCTCGCTCAAGGTTCCCCACGGCGAGCAGGGCACGGTCATCGCGGTGCGCGAGTTCAACCGGGAGGACGGCGACGAGCTGCCCGCCGGCGTGAACCAGCTGGTGCGCGTCTACATCGCGCAGCGCCGCAAGATCACGGTCGGCGACAAGCTGGCCGGCCGCCACGGCAACAAGGGCGTCATCTCGAAGATCCTCCCGCAGGAGGACATGCCGTTCCTCGAGGACGGCACGCCCGTCGACGTCGTGCTGAACCCCCTGGGTGTGCCGGGCCGGATGAACGTCGGCCAGGTGCTGGAGACCCACCTCGGGTGGATCGCCAAGCAGGGCTGGGACGTCTCGCTGGCCGACGACAAGGGCGGGGAGTGGCTGCAGAGCCTCCCCGAGGTCGCTCACACGAGCGTCCCGGGCCGCCCCGTCGCCACGCCGGTGTTCGACGGTCTGGAGGAGGTCGCGCTCCGTGGTCTCTTCGGGGCCACCCTGCCCAACCGTGACGGCCAGCGCATGGTCAACCACGACGGCAAGGCGATGCTGTTCGACGGCCGCTCCGGCGAGCCGTTCCCCGAGCCCGTCTCGACCGGCTACATGTACATCCTGAAGCTGCACCACCTGGTCGACGACAAGATCCACGCGCGTTCGACCGGTCCGTACTCGATGATCACGCAGCAGCCGCTGGGTGGTAAGGCGCAGTTCGGTGGTCAGCGGTTCGGTGAGATGGAGGTCTGGGCACTCGAGGCGTACGGCGCCGCGTACACGCTCCAGGAGCTGCTCACCATCAAGTCCGACGACGTCCCGGGCCGTGTCAAGGTCTACGAGGCGATCGTCAAGGGCGAGAACATCCCCGACTCGGGCATCCCGGAGTCCTTCAAGGTGCTCCTCAAGGAGATGCAGTCGCTGTGCCTGAACGTCGAGGTGCTCTCCAGCGACGGTGTCTCCATCGAGATGAAGGAGTCCGACGACGAGGTGTACCGCGCCGCTGAGGAGCTCGGTATCGACCTCTCGAGGCGGCCGAACGCCGCCTCCAGCGTCGACGAGATCTGACACCGGTCCGCGCCCGCACAGCGGGCGCGGACCCGGACTCCAGGCGCGGACCTGGACACCAAGGATTTTCGAGAACTTCAGGAAGTAGGACATCTTGCTCGACGTCAACGTCTTCGACGAGCTGCGTATCGGCCTCGCCACGGCCGAGGACATCCGTGCCTGGTCGCACGGTGAGGTCAAGAAGCCAGAGACCATCAACTACCGCACCCTCAAGCCGGAGAAGGACGGGCTCTTCTGCGAGAAGATCTTCGGTCCGACCCGCGACTGGGAGTGCTACTGCGGCAAGTACAAGCGCGTGCGCTTCAAGGGCATCATCTGTGAGCGTTGTGGCGTAGAGGTCACGCGCTCCAAGGTGCGCCGTGAGCGCATGGGCCACATCGAGCTCGCCGCGCCCGTCACGCACATCTGGTTCTTCAAGGGTGTGCCGTCCCGCCTGGGCTACCTGCTGGACCTGGCGCCGAAGGACCTCGAGAAGGTCATCTACTTCGCGGCCTACATGATCACGTCGGTCGACGACGAGGCCCGCCAGGAAGACCTGCCGAACCTGCAGAACGAGATCGATCTCGAGAAGAAGGAGATCTCCGACCGCCGGGACAACGACATCAACACCCGCGCCCAGAAGCTCGAGGCCGACCTGGCCGAGCTCGAGGCCGAGGGTGCCAAGGCTGACGCGCGCCGCAAGGTGCGCGACTCCGCCGAGCGCGAGATGGCTCAGCTCCGCAAGCGCGCGGACCAGGAGCTCGACCGCCTCGAGCAGGTCTGGGACCGGTTCAAGAACCTCAAGGTCGCTGACCTCGAGGGCGACGAGATGCTGTACCGCCAGCTCCAGGACCGCTACGGCACCTACTTCGAGGGTGCGATGGGTGCGAGCGCGATCCAGCAGCGCCTCCAGAACTTCGACCTGGAGGCCGAGGCCGACTCGCTGCGCGAGACCATCCGCTCCGGCAAGGGCCAGCGCAAGACCCGTGCCCTCAAGCGGCTCAAGGTCGTGAACGCGTTCCTCACGACCACGAACTCGCCCACGGCGATGGTGCTCGACGCCGTCCCGGTCATCCCGCCGGACCTGCGCCCGATGGTGCAGCTCGACGGTGGCCGGTTCGCGACGTCGGACCTGAACGACCTGTACCGCCGCGTCATCAACCGGAACAACCGCCTCAAGCGGCTTCTGGACCTCGGCGCGCCGGAGATCATCGTCAACAACGAGAAGCGGATGCTCCAGGAGGCCGTCGACTCGCTGTTCGACAACGGCCGCCGCGGCCGTCCGGTCACGGGTCCGGGCAACCGCCCGCTGAAGTCGATCTCCGACATGCTCAAGGGCAAGCAGGGCCGGTTCCGTCAGAACCTGCTCGGCAAGCGCGTCGACTACTCGGGCCGTTCGGTCATCGTCGTCGGCCCGCAGCTCAAGCTGCACCAGTGCGGTCTGCCCAAGCAGATGGCGCTCGAGCTGTTCAAGCCGTTCGTCATGAAGCGGCTCGTCGAGCTCAACCACGCGCAGAACATCAAGAGCGCCAAGCGCATGGTCGAGCGCACCCGTCCTGTGGTCTGGGACGTGCTCGAAGAGGTCATCACGGAGCACCCCGTGCTCCTGAACCGTGCGCCGACGCTGCACCGTCTGGGCATCCAGGCGTTCGAGCCGCAGCTCGTCGAGGGCAAGGCCATCCACCTGCACCCGCTCGTCTGCGGCGCGTTCAACGCCGACTTCGACGGTGACCAGATGGCAGTGCACCTGCCGCTGAGCGCCGAGGCGCAGGCCGAGGCCCGCATCCTCATGCTCTCGAGCAACAACATCCTCAAGCCGTCGGACGGCCGTCCGGTGACCATGCCTTCGCAGGACATGATCATCGGTCTGCACCACCTCACGAGCGACCGTCCGGGCGCCGTGGGCGAGGGCCGTGCGTTCGGTTCCGTGGCCGAGGCCATCATGGCCTTCGACCGGGGTGAGCTGGACATCAACGCCAAGATCAAGCTTCGGATGTCGGACCTCGTGCCGCCGCTGAAGGACTTCGAGGCGCCCGAGGGCTGGGAGCAGGGGCAGCAGCTCCTGTTCGACACGACCCTCGGCCGGTACCTGTTCAACGAGACGCTGCCCGTCGACTACCCGTACGAGAACGGTGTCGCCGACAAGAAGCGTCTCTCGACGATCGTCAACGACCTCGCCGAGCGCTACCCGAAGGTGGAGGTGGCAGCGGCGCTGGACGCGCTGAAGGACGCCGGCTACCGGTGGGCCACGCGCTCCGGTGTCACGATCGCCATCTCCGACGTCGCTGCGCCGACCGAGAAGGCTGCGATCCTCGACGAGCACGAGGCTCGGGCCCTCAAGGTCCAGCAGCAGTTCGACAAGGGTCTGATCACCGACGACGAGCGCCGTCAGGAGCTCATCGAGATCTGGACCCAGGCGACCGACCGGGTCGCATCGGTGATGCGGGAGAAGCTCGAGAGCAACGCGCGGAACACCGTGATGCGCATGGTGGGCTCCGGTGCTCGTGGTAACTGGATGCAGGTCCGTCAGATCGCCGGTATGCGCGGCCTCGTGGCGAACCCGAAGGGCGAGATCATCCCTCGTCCGATCAAGTCCAACTACCGCGAGGGCCTGTCCGTCCTCGAGTACTTCATCGCGACGCACGGTGCCCGTAAGGGTCTGGCCGACACGGCCCTCCGTACGGCCGACTCGGGTTACCTGACCCGTCGTCTGGTGGACGTGTCGCAGGACGTCATCATCCGTGAGGACGACTGCGGTACCGAGCGTGGCCTCACGCTGCCGGTCGCCGAGAGGCTCCCGGACGGCTCGCTCGTCCCGGACGACCGCGTCGAGACCAGCATCTACTCGCGTACCTTCGCGACCGACGTGGTGGACGCCGACGGCAACGTCATCGCGACCGCCGGTTCGGACGCGGGCGACGTCATCATCGACCAGGTGATCGCGGCGGGCATCGAGAGCGTCAAGGTCCGTTCGGTCCTTACCTGCACCTCTCGCGTCGGTACCTGCGCGAAGTGCTACGGCCGCTCCCTGGCCACGGGCCTGCTCGTGGACATCGGCGAGGCCGTCGGCATCATCGCGGCGCAGTCGATCGGTGAGCCGGGCACGCAGCTGACGATGCGTACCTTCCACACCGGTGGTGTGGCTGCCGCTGAGGACATCACGCAGGGTCTGCCGCGTGTCACCGAGCTCTTCGAGGCCCGTACCCCCAAGGGTGAGGCGCCGATCGCGGAGTACACGGGTCGCGTGACGATCGAGGACACCGAGCGGACGCGTCACCTCGTGCTGACGCCGGACGACGGTGGCGAGGAGATCAAGTACCCGGTCACGAAGCGTGCGCGCCTCAAGATCGCGGACGGCGACCACGTCACCGTGGGTACGCAGCTCGTCCAGGGTGCTGTCGACCCGAAGAAGGTGCTGCGCATCCTCGGCCCGCGTGCCACGCAGACGCACCTGGTGGACCAGGTCCAGGAGACCTACCGCAGCCAGGGCGTGGACATCCACGACAAGCACATCGAGGTCATCGTGCGGCAGATGCTGCGCCGCGTGACCGTGCTCGACTCGGGTGACTCGCAGCTGCTGCCCGGTGAGCTCGCGGAGCGCATGCGCTTCGAGGACGCGAACCGCAAGGCCGTGTCGGAGGGTGGCCAGCCGGCCGCCGGCCGTCCGGAGCTGATGGGTATCACGAAGGCTTCGCTCGCCACCGACTCGTGGCTCTCGGCGGCCTCCTTCCAGGAGACCACCCGAGTGCTCACCGAGGCGTCGATGAGCGGTCGCCGTGACCCGCTGCTGGGCCTCAAGGAGAACGTCATCATCGGTAAGCTCATCCCGGCCGGTACGGGTCTGCCCCGCTACCGCAACGTCGAGGTCGAGCCCACCGAGCAGGCCAAGGCCGAGCTCTACCCGAGCTTCGGCTACGACGAGATCGACTTCCCGACGCTCGGTATGGGCTCGGGCGAGGCGATCCCGCTGGAGGACCTGGACCTCGGCGACTTCCGCTGATCCTTCCGACCGCGAAGTAGAGCGCCTGTCCTGCTTCCGCACGGGATACCCCGTGCGGAAGCAGGACAGGCGCTCTACTTCGCGGCCTTCGGGCGCATCTCACACCCGATTCGTTTTGACCCCCCGTAAACACGTGGGTATTCTTAGAATTCGTGCCCGCGCCGTCGGGCCGCACCTCTTGAAGGCCGCCGCAAGGCAGCTTCGGAAGCGGCCGATGTGAGTGCGTGGGCATCCCGGCAAGAACCTCCCGGGGCACGTCGTGCCCCGATGGCGGAGCCGGGCCATCGAGCCGGTGGTAAGTGGCGCAGCAGTCCCCGTGGGGGGCTGTGGGTGTCGCATGCAATCGGCACGCACAAGCCAAACCATCGACGGGGACGCCGGCAGGGCGTCGCCGAAGCTCAAGAAGACGACGGAGACGTAGTGCCTACGATCCAGCAGCTCGTCCGCAAGGGGCGTACCTCGAAGGTCACGGCGTCCAAGACGCCGGCCCTTCATGCCTCCCCCCAGCGGCGCGGTGTGTGCACTCGCGTGTACACCACCACCCCCAAGAAGCCGAACTCGGCGCTCCGCAAGGTTGCGCGTGTGAAGCTCTCCTCCGGTACCGAGGTCACCGCGTACATCCCCGGTGTCGGCCACAACCTGCAGGAGCACTCCATCGTGCTCGTGCGTGGCGGCCGTGTGAAGGACCTCCCGGGTGTGCGGTACAAGATCGTCCGCGGCGCGCTCGACACCCAGGGTGTCAAGGGCCGCAAGCAGGGTCGGAGCAAGTACGGCGCCAAGAAGGAGAAGAGCTGATGCCCCGCAAGGGTCCGGCCCCGAAGCGGCCGCTCATCGTCGACCCGGTCTACGGGTCCCCGGTTGTCACGCAGCTGATCAACAAGGTCCTGCTCGACGGCAAGAAGTCGACCGCCGAGGCGATCGTCTACGGCGCCCTCGAGGGTGTCCGCTCCAAGACCGACGGCGACCCCGTTGTGGTCCTCAAGCGTGCGCTGGACAACGTCCGCCCCGCGCTCGAGGTCCGCTCCCGCCGCGTCGGTGGTGCCACGTACCAGGTGCCGGTCGACGTCCGCCCCACGCGTGCCACGACGCTCGCGCTGCGCTGGCTCACCGACTTCTCCCGCGCTCGTCGCGAGAAGACGATGACGGAGCGTCTCATGAACGAGATCCTCGACGCGTCGAACGGTCTCGGTGCCGCGGTCAAGCGCCGCGAGGACATGCACAAGATGGCCGACTCCAACAAGGCCTTCGCGCACTACCGCTGGTAGTAGCTTCCGAGCGGCCCCGGGTTACCCCGGGGCCGTCGGTGGATGCTTGACCGCCGGCCCCAACCCACCTTCAGACCAAGGGGTAAGACACCGTGGCACTCGACGTGCTGACCGACCTGAACAAGGTCCGCAACATCGGCATCATGGCCCACATCGATGCCGGAAAGACCACGACGACCGAGCGCATCCTGTTCTACACGGGTGTGAACTACAAGATCGGTGAGACGCACGACGGTGCGTCGACGATGGACTGGATGGAGCAGGAGCAGGAGCGCGGCATCACGATCACGTCCGCCGCGACGACCTGCTACTGGAAGAACAACCAGATCAACATCATCGATACGCCGGGTCACGTCGACTTCACGGTCGAGGTGGAGCGTTCGCTCCGCGTGCTCGACGGTGCCGTTGCCGTGTTCGACGGCAAGGAGGGTGTCGAGCCCCAGTCGGAGACGGTCTGGCGCCAGGCGGACAAGTACGACGTCCCCCGCATCTGCTTCGTCAACAAGATGGACAAGCTCGGTGCGGACTTCTACTTCACCGTCGACACCATCGTCAACCGCCTCAAGGCGAAGCCGCTCGTCATCCAGCTCCCGATCGGTGCTGAGAACGACTTCGAGGGCGTTGTCGACCTCATCGAGATGAAGGCGCTCACGTGGCGCGGCGACACCAAGATGGGTGAGGAGTACGAGGTCGAGGACATCCCGGCCGACATGCTCGAGAAGGCGCAGCAGTACCGCGCCGAGCTGGTCGAGGCCGTCGCCGAGGCGGACGACGAGCTGCTCGAGAAGTTCCTCGGTGGCGAGGAGCTGACGATCCCGGAGATCAAGTCCGGTATCCGGAAGCTCGTCATCAAGTCCGCGGCCTTCCCGGTCCTGTGCGGCTCGGCGTTCAAGAACAAGGGCGTCCAGCCCATGCTCGACGCCGTGATCGACTACCTGCCGACCCCGCTCGACGTCCCGGCTGTCCAGGGTGTCGACGTCAAGGACGCAGAGAAGATCATCGAGCGTCGGCCGGACGAGTCGGAGCCGTTCTCGGCTCTGGCGTTCAAGGTCGCCACGCACCCGTTCTTCGGCAAGCTGACCTACGTCCGCGTCTACTCGGGCAAGGTCGCGCAGGGCGCTGCCGTGCAGAACTCGACCAAGGGCAAGAAGGAGCGCATCGGGAAGCTCTTCCAGATGCACTCCAACAAGGAGAACCCGGTCGAGGAAGCGCACGCCGGCCACATCTACGCGTTCATCGGGCTCAAGGACGTCACCACCGGTGACACCCTGTGCGACCCGCAGAACCAGGTCATCCTCGAGTCGATGAGCTTCCCGGAGCCCGTCATCGACGTGGCGATCGAGCCGAAGACGAAGGCCGACCAGGAGAAGCTGTCGACCGCCATCCAGAAGCTCGCGCAGGAGGACCCGACCTTCCGCGTGAAGCTGGACGACGAGACCGGCCAGACCGTCATCGGCGGTATGGGCGAGCTCCACCTCGACATCCTCGTCGACCGTATGCGTCGCGAGTTCAAGGTTGAGGCGAACGTCGGCAAGCCGCAGGTCGCGTACCGCGAGACGATCCGCCGCACGGCGGAGAAGATCGACTACACGCACAAGAAGCAGACGGGTGGTTCCGGCCAGTTCGCCAAGGTCCAGGTGACCTTCGCGCCGCTGGAGACGTCGGAGGGCGAGCTCTACGAGTTCGAGAACGCCGTCACCGGTGGCCGCATCCCGCGCGAGTACATCCCGTCCGTGGACGCCGGCATCCAGTCGGCCATGCAGCAGGGTGTCCTGGCGGGCTTCCCGGTCGTCGGCGTCAAGGCGACGCTGATCGACGGTGCGTACCACGACGTCGACTCCTCGGAGATGGCGTTCAAGATTGCCGGTTCGATGGTCTTCAAGGAAGGCGTCAGGCGCGCCGACCCGGTCCTGCTCGAGCCGGTCATGGCCGTCGAGGTGCGTACGCCCGAGGAGTACATGGGCGACGTGATCGGCGACATCAACTCCCGACGTGGCATGATCCAGTCCATGGAGGACGCGACCGGCGTCAAGGTCGTTCGCGCCCAGGTGCCGCTGAGCGAGATGTTCGGTTACATCGGTGACCTGCGGTCGAAGACCCAGGGTCGCGCGGTGTACTCGATGCAGTTCGACAGCTACGCCGAGGTTCCCAAGGCAGTTGCCGAAGAGATCATCAAGAAGACCCGGGGCGAGTGAGTCCCCACAGGTCGACCCGCACAACCAACCTGTAGGAAGAACCGCACGCCCCGCAGTTGTAGGCTTCTTGGCCGAGCATCTGCAACGTTCGGAACATCTACCCAAGTCCCAGGAGGACCCCAGTGGCTAAGGCCAAGTTCGAGCGGACCAAGCCGCACGTCAACATCGGCACGATCGGTCACGTCGACCACGGTAAGACGACGCTGACCGCCGCGATCTCGAAGACGCTTGCGGACAAGTACCCGGAGCTCCCGGCGAACACGCAGCGCAACTTCGACGAGATCGACGCCGCGCCGGAGGAGAAGCAGCGCGGTATCACGATCAACATCGCGCACATCGAGTACGAGACGCCGAAGCGCCACTACGCGCACGTCGACGCTCCGGGTCACGCCGACTACATCAAGAACATGATCACCGGTGCCGCGCAGATGGACGGCGCGATCCTGGTGGTTGCCGCGACCGACGGCCCGATGGCCCAGACGCGTGAGCACGTTCTGCTCGCCCGTCAGGTCGGCGTGCCGTACCTGATGGTGGCGCTCAACAAGTCCGACATGGTCGACGACGAGGAGATCCTCGAGCTCGTCGAGATGGAGGTCCGTGAGCTGCTGTCGTCGCAGGAGTTCGACGGCGACAACGCTCCCGTCGTCCGCGTCTCGGGCCTCAAGGCTCTCGAGGGCGACGCCGAGTGGGTCGAGAAGATCGTCGAGCTGATGGACGCTGTCGACGAGAACGTGCCGGAGCCGGTGCGTGACCTCGACAAGCCGTTCCTGATGCCGATCGAGGACGTCTTCACGATCACCGGTCGTGGCACCGTCGTCACCGGCAAGGTCGAGCGTGGCACGCTCGACATCAACTCCGACGTCGAGATCGTCGGTATCCGCGTGCCGCAGAAGACCACGGTCACGGGCATCGAGACGTTCCACAAGCAGATGGACCAGGCGCAGGCCGGCGACAACACCGGTCTCCTCCTGCGTGGCATCAAGCGCGAGGACGTCGAGCGCGGCCAGGTCATCGTGAAGCCGGGTTCGATCACCCCGCACACGAACTTCGAGGCTCAGGTCTACATCCTGGGCAAGGACGAGGGTGGCCGTCACAACCCGTTCTACTCGAACTACCGCCCGCAGTTCTACTTCCGCACCACGGACGTCACCGGCGTCATCACGCTGCCCGAGGGCACCGAGATGGTCATGCCCGGCGACAACACCGAGATGACGGTCGAGCTCATCCAGCCGATCGCCATGGAAGAGGGTCTGGGCTTCGCCATCCGCGAGGGTGGCCGCACGGTCGGTTCAGGCCGTGTCACCAAGATCCTCAAGTGATCTTGGAGAACGGACTCATCTGACGGAAGTCAGCTGAACGATGGGGCCCGGGTGCTTCGGCACCCGGGCCCTGTTGCGTAAGTAGCCCGTGTCACACGTCCTCCGTTTGGTACATGCGGAGACGTATGGCAAGATTGCATAGTTGCCTGTCAAGGGCGCGCTCTTTCAAGTGTCGAACAGTGTGCAGAACCGCAGTCCTTGGTCCCGGATCGTTCGGGGCCAACAGAGGCTGGAGCGGTCACCCTCCCGGGGAGAAACCGGGTGAGGGGTCGCGGGGTTTATCGCCTGTTGTTCGATACGTACGAGGCGCCCCGCGGAGCACACGTCCTTCGGTCTTCCGGAGGCACTGTTCCGAGCAGGCTCTGCAAACGTCGTGGTCGCTCTGGCTTGCAGCCAGCGCAGATCACTTCCCAACGGCCCCGGCACCAGCAATGGTGTTTTGCGCCCGGCTGTGCCGCATTATGCGACACGCCCGAGTGCGTGGGTCGGACAGTAGCGGTTCGAGAGAGAGAGTCAGACGACGCCATGGCGGGACAGAAGATCCGCATCCGGCTCAAGTCCTACGACCACGAGGTGATCGACAGTTCGGCGCGCAAGATCGTCGACACGGTCACTCGCGCTGGTGCGACGGTCGTGGGTCCGGTGCCGCTGCCGACGGAGAAGAACGTCTTCGTTGTGATCCGGTCGCCTCACAAGTACAAGGACAGCCGCGAGCACTTCGAGATGCGTACGCACAAGCGGCTCATCGACATCATCGATCCCACGCCCAAGGCCGTCGACTCGCTCATGCGACTCGACCTGCCGGCGGACGTGAACATCGAGATCAAGCTCTGAGGCTGGAGGACATCATGACCAACCAGCAGAAGAACGTGACCGCGTTGCTCGGGACCAAGCTCGGCATGACGCAGCTCTGGGACGAGGCAGGCCGCCTCGTGCCGGTGACCGTTGTCGCCGTGGGCACCAATGTGGTGACCCAGGTCCGCACAGCAGACGCCGACGGTTATGCGGCTGTTCAGCTCGCGACCGGCCAGGTTGACCCGCGCAAGGTCACCAAGCCCCTCAAGGGCCACTTCGAGAAGGCCGGCGTCACGCCGCGCCGTCACGTGGCCGAGATCCGCACCGAGAACGCCTCCGAGTACACCCTTGGCCAGGAGATCACCGCTGACGCCTTCGAGGCTGGCGCGCTGGTCGACGTGGTCGGTACCACCAAGGGCAAGGGCACCGCCGGCGTCATGAAGCGTCACGGCTTCCATGGCGTGGGTGCCTCGCACGGTGCGCACCGCAACCACCGCAAGCCCGGCTCGATCGGTGGCGCTTCGACGCCGTCGCGAGTCTTCAAGGGCATGAAGATGGCCGGTCGGATGGGTAACGCCCGTCAGACCACCCAGAACCTGACCGTTCACGCGGTCGACGTCGAGAAGGGTCTGCTGCTCGTCAAGGGCGCGGTTCCCGGCCCCAAGGGTGGCGTCGTCCTCGTGCGTAACGCCGCGAAGGGAGCGTGAACCCGATGACCGCTCTGACTGTCGACGTCCTGGACGCCCAGGGCAAGAAGTCCGGCACCGCCGAGCTCCCCTCTGAGGTGTTCGACGTCGCCGTGAACATTCCGCTGATCCACCAGGTGGTCGTTGCGCAGCGCGCAGCAGCCCGCCAGGGGACCGCGTCCACGAAGACTCGTGGCGAGGTCCGCGGTGGTGGCCGCAAGCCGTACAAGCAGAAGGGCACAGGTCGCGCCCGCCAGGGTTCGACGCGTGCTCCGCAGTTTGCCGGCGGTGGCGTCGTCCACGGCCCGCAGCCGCGCAGCTACGACCAGCGCACCCCGAAGAAGATGAAGGCTGCCGCCCTGCGCGGTGCCCTCTCGGACCGCGCCCGTTCGGGTCGCGTGCACGTCGTCTCCGGCTTCGGCATCGAGGGTGTCCCGTCCACCAAGACGGCGCTCGCCACCATCACGAAGCTGACGACGCGTGCTCACGTGCTCGTCGTGACGCTGCGCGACGACGAGGCCACGGTCAAGTCCCTGCGCAACGTTCCCGAGGTGCACCTCCTGGTCGCTGACCAGCTGAACACCTACGACGTGCTCGTCTCCGACGACGTCATCTTCACCGAGGGTGCGCTTGCCGCGTTCCTCGAGGGCCCGACCAAGGGCGCGAAGGCTGTCGCCACGGAGTCCGAGGCCGAGACCGCTGAGGAGACCGCCAAGTGAGCGTCACCGTGAAGGACCCGCGCGACATCCTGATCGCGCCGGTCGTCTCCGAGAAGAGCTACAACCTTCTCGACGAGGGCAAGTACACCTTCATCGTCGAGCCGAGCGCGAACAAGACCGAGATCAAGATCGCTATTGAGAAGGTCTTCAGCGTCAAGGTCGCGTCGGTGAACACGATGAACCGCAAGGGCAAGACGCGTCGCACGCGTTTTGGCCTCGGCAAGCGCAAGGACACGAAGCGTGCGATCGTCACCCTCCGCGAGGGCACGATCGACATCTTCGGCGGTCCGGTCGGCTGAGCTGACGAGAGACGATTGAGGACAGGTTTCCATGGGAATCCGTAAGTACAAGCCGACTACGCCCGGCCGCCGCGGCTCCAGCGTTGCCGACTTTGTCGAGATCACGCGCTCGCAGCCCGAGAAGTCGCTGATCCGCCCGCTGAGCAAGACCGGTGGTCGTAACAACACCGGTCGTATCACGACGCGTCACAAGGGTGGCGGCCACAAGCGCGCCTACCGCGTCATCGACTTCCGTCGTCATGACAAGGACGGCGTGCCCGCGAAGGTCGCTCACATCGAGTACGACCCCAACCGCACGGCACGCATC
This sequence comes from Promicromonospora sp. NPDC050249, assembly GCF_040656015.1. Classification (NCBI taxonomy): domain Bacteria; kingdom Bacillati; phylum Actinomycetota; class Actinomycetes; order Micrococcales; family Promicromonosporaceae; genus Promicromonospora; species Promicromonospora sp. NPDC050249. The sequence goes on from NZ_JBFAKY010000038.1 coordinate 36,591, forward strand.
GCGCTCCTGCACTACGCGGACGGCGAGAAGCGCTACATCATCGCGCCGAACAAGCTGTCGCAGGGCGACCGCATCGAGGCTGGTGCGGGTGCTGACATCAAGCCCGGCAACAACCTGCCGCTGCGCAACATCCCGACCGGTACGGTCATCCACGCCATCGAGCTTCGGCCCGGCGGCGGCGCGAAGATCGCCCGTTCGGCTGGTGCGTCGGTGCAGCTCGTTGCCAAGGACGGCCCCTATGCGCAGCTGCGCATGCCGTCCGGCGAGATCCGGATGGTCGACCTGCGCTGCCGCGCGACGGTCGGCGAGGTCGGCAACGCCGAGCAGTCGAACATCAACTGGGGCAAGGCCGGCCGCATGCGCTGGAAGGGCAAGCGCCCGACCGTCCGTGGTGTCGCCATGAACCCGGTGGACCACCCCCACGGTGGTGGTGAAGGCAAGACGTCCGGCGGACGTCACCCGGTCAGCCCTTGGGGCCAGGCCGAGGGTCGTACCCGCCGTCCGAACAAGTCGAGCGACCGGATGATCGTCCGTCGCCGTCGTACCGGCAAGAAGCGCTGATAGGAGCCTGAAACATGCCTCGTAGCCTGAAGAAGGGCCCCTTCGTAGACGGACACCTCCAGAAGAAGGTGGACGTCCAGAACGAGAAGGGGACCAAGACAGTTATCAAGACCTGGTCCCGTCGGTCGGTTGTCACGCCCGACTTTCTCGGTCACACCTTTGCCGTGCACGACGGTCGCAAGCACGTCCCGGTCTTCGTGACCGAGTCGATGGTCGGCCACAAGCTCGGCGAGTTCGCTCCCACGCGGACCTTCCGCGGCCACGTGAAGGACGACAGGAAGGGTCGTCGCCGCTGAGGCGTGGGTTCTCCCCGCTGAAGCAGTGATGATCTGGACTGTCTGAGAAAAGGAAGCAGGACAGCAATGGAAGCCAAGGCGCAGGCGCGGTTCGTCCGTGTCACGCCCCAGAAGGCCCGGCGCGTCGTGGACCTCATCCGTGGCAAGCAGGCCTCTGAGGCCGTCGCGGTGCTGAAGTTCGCACCGCAGGCCGCCAGTGAGCCGATCCGCAAGGTCGTGGAGAGCGCGATCGCGAACGCTCGGGTGAAGGCCGACCGCGCGAGCGAGCGCTTCGACGAGGGCGACCTCGTCGTCTCCGCCGCGTTCGTGGACGAGGGGCCGACGCTCAAGCGGTTCCGGCCTCGGGCTCAGGGACGTGCTACGCGCATTCTTAAGCGCACCAGCCACATCACCGTGGTGCTCGCCGATAAGGAAGGGGCCCGATAGTGGGACAGAAGGTTCACCCGCACGGGTACCGCCTGGGTATTACGACTGACCACCGGTCGCGTTGGTTCGCCGACAGCACCAAGCCTGGTCAGCGGTACCGCGACTACGTCCGTGAGGACGTTCAGATCCGCAAGCTCATGGGCACCGGCCTCGAGCGCGCGGGTATCTCCAAGGTTGAGATCGAGCGCACCCGCGACCGTGTCCGCGTGGACATCCACACGGCACGTCCGGGCATCGTGATCGGTCGTCGAGGTGCTGAGGCCGACCGCATCCGCGGTGAGCTCGAGAAGCTCACGGGCAAGCAGGTTCAGCTCAACATCCTCGAGGTCAAGAACGCGGAGATCGACGCGCAGCTCGTTGCTCAGGGCATTGCCGAGCAGCTGGCCAGCCGTGTCTCCTTCCGTCGTGCGATGCGCAAGGGCATGCAGTCCGCCCAGCGTGCCGGCGCGAAGGGTATCCGCGTGCAGGTCGCCGGCCGCCTCGGCGGCGCCGAGATGAGCCGTTCGGAGTTCTACCGCGAGGGCCGCGTGCCCCTGCACACCCTCCGGGCGTACATCGACTACGGCTTCTACGAGGCCCGCACCACCTTCGGCCGTATCGGCGTCAAGGTGTGGATCTACAAGGGCGAGGTCACCGAGAAGGAGTTCGCCGCTCAGCAGGCTACTGCCGCACCCCGCGCGGGTCGCGGTCGTGGCGACCGTCCTGAGCGTGGCGAGCGCGGTGGCGAGCGCGGTGGCGACCGTCGCGGTGGTGGCGGACGTCGTAACGAGCGTCCGGCCGAGCGCAGCACTGAGGCAGCCCCCGCGGCTGAGGCAGCTGCTGCTCCGGCCGCTGAGACCGGAACGGAGGCCTGACCATGCTGATCCCGCGCAGGGTCAAGCACCGCAAGCAGCACCACCCGTCGCGCTCCGGTGCGGCAAAGGGTGGCACCCAGATCGCGTTCGGCGACTTCGGCATCCAGGCTCTGGAGCCGGCGTACGTCACCAACCGCCAGATCGAGGCGGCGCGTATCGCAATGACTCGCCACATCAAGCGTGGCGGCAAGGTGTGGATCAACATCTACCCCGACCGTCCGCTGACGAAGAAGCCTGCCGAGACCCGCATGGGTTCCGGTAAGGGTTCTCCGGAGTGGTGGGTCGCCAACGTCAAGCCCGGCCGGATCCTCTTCGAGCTGGCCGGTGTTGACGAGTCCCTTGCACGTGAGGCCATGCGCCGCGCGATGCACAAGCTCCCGATGAAGTGCCGTTTCGTGGTGCGCGAGGGTGGTGTCTGATATGGCTATCGGTACGCAGGGGCTTGCCCCCATCGATCTGGATGGCATGGACGACGAGACCCTCGTCGCCAAGCTGAAGGAAGCCAAGGAGGAGCTCTTCAACCTCCGCTTCCAGTCGGCGACCGGCCAGCTCGAGAGCCACGGTCGTCTCAAGGCCGTCCGTCGCGACATCGCACGGATCTACACGATCCTGCGTGAGCGCGAGCTCGGCATCCGTACGGCTCCGAGCGTGAGTGAGTGAGGCAATGAGCGAGAAGACGACGCCTGAGGCCCCCGAGGCCCAGCGCGCGACGCGTAAGGTGCGCCGTGGCTACGTGGTCAGCGACAAGATGGACAAGACCATCGTGATCGAGGTCGAGGACCGGGTTAAGCACCCGCTCTACGCCAAGGTCATCCGTCGCACGACCAAGGTCAAGGCACACGACGAGCAGAACAGCGCCGGCATCGGCGACCTGGTCGTCATCATGGAGACCCGCCCGCTGTCCGCTACCAAGCGGTTCCGGCTCGTGGAGATCCTCGAGAAGGCCAAGTAAGGACTTCTACATCGGCAGGGGCGGTGCGTGACACACGTACGCGTGCCGTCCCGGCCTAGCACAGCAACTATCCGTTCGACCAGGCTCGCCGGAAGCAGTCCGCGCGAGAACCAGTTCGACGACAGGAGTTCATTCAAATGATCCAGCAGGAGTCGCGACTTCGGGTCGCCGACAACACGGGTGCCAAGGAGATTCTCTGCATCCGCGTTCTCGGTGGTTCGGGCCGTCGCTACGCCGGAATCGGCGACACCATCGTCGCCACCGTCAAGGACGCGATCCCGGGCGGCAACGTGAAGAAGGGCGACGTCATCAAGGCTGTCGTCGTCCGGACCGCCAAGGAGCGCCGCCGTCCAGACGGTTCCTACATCAAGTTCGACGAGAACGCCGCCGTCATCCTCAAGAACGACGGCGAGCCTCGTGGAACCCGCATCTTCGGCCCGGTGGGCCGCGAGCTGCGTGACAAGCGGTTCATGAAGATCATCTCGCTGGCACCGGAGGTGCTCTGACCATGGCGAAGATCAAGAAGGGCGACCAGGTCATCGTGATCTCGGGTCGTGACAAGGGCAAGACCGGCCGGGTGCTCGAGGTCCTCAAGGACTCCGACCGCCTCGTGGTCGAGGGTGTTCAGCGAGTCACGAAGCACACCAAGGTGGGTCAGTCGCAGCGCGGCGCCCGCACCGGTGGCATCGAGACGGTCGAGGCGCCGATCCACGTGAGCAACGTGATGATCGTCGACCCGGAGACCAAGAAGGGCACCCGCGTCGGGTACCGCGAGGAGCAGGTGGAGCGCGACGGTCGTACCAAGACCGTCCGGATCCGCGTTGCGAAGCGCTCCGGGAAGGACATCTGATGACCGAGACGACCATCGAGGCCCCGGCCCAGCCGCGCCTCAAGCAGAAGTACCGCGAGGAGATCCTCCCGGCGCTGATCGAAGAGTTCGGCCACAAGAACCTGCACCAGGCCGGCGGTCTCACGAAGATCGTCGTGAACATGGGTGTGGGCGACGCGGCCAAGGACTCGAAGCTCATCGAGGGCGCTATCCGCGACCTCTCGGCGATCACCGGTCAGAAGCCGCAGGTCACCAAGGCTCGTAAGTCCATCGCACAGTTCAAGCTGCGCGAGGGCATGCCGATCGGTGCGCACGTCACGCTTCGCGGTGACCGCATGTGGGAGTTCCTGGACCGCCTGCTGGCGACCGCCCTGCCGCGTATCCGCGACTTCCGTGGTCTGTCGCCCAAGCAGTTCGACGGGCACGGCAACTACACCTTCGGTCTCACGGAGCAGTCGATGTTCCACGAGATCGACCAGGACAAGATCGACCGGGTCCGCGGTATGGACATCACGGTCGTGACGACGGCGACGACCGACGACGAGGGCCGCTCTCTGCTGCGCCGTCTCGGCTTCCCCTTCAAGGAGAACTGACATGGCGAAGAAGGCCCTGATCAACAAGGCGGCCGCCAAGCCGAAGTTCGCGGTTCGCGCCTACACCCGGTGCCAGAAGTGCGGTCGCCCGCACTCCGTTTACCGCAAGTTCGGCCTGTGCCGCATCTGCGTCCGGGAGATGGCCCACCGTGGCGAGCTTCCGGGCGTCACCAAGAGCAGCTGGTAACACAACTACGCCGTAGGTCTGTTCAGCCCCTCGAGGCTGTTCGGATACCCCGGCGAGGAAGGGCAAGAGCCCGATGACTATGACCGACCCGATCGCAGACATGCTGACCCGTCTGCGTAACGCGAACTCGGCGCACCACGACACGGTTTCCATGCCGTCGTCGAAGCTGAAGACGCACATTGCTGAGATCCTGCAGGCCGAGGGCTACATCGTCGGCTGGAACGTGGAGGACGCCCAGGTGGGCAAGACCCTCACGCTCGAGCTGAAGTACGGCCAGAACCGGGAGCGCGCCCTGGCGGGCGTGCGCCGCATCTCGAAGCCCGGTCTGCGTGTCTACCGCAAGTCCACCGATCTGCCCAAGGTGCTCGGCGGCCTGGGCGTGGCGATTCTGTCCACGTCCTCCGGCCTCCTCACCGACCGTCAGGCACAGGCCAAGGGCGTCGGCGGCGAAGTCCTCGCCTACGTCTGGTAATCCGGAAAGGAGAAAACGCCAATGTCTCGAATCGGCAAGCTTCCCGTTCCGGTCCCAGCCGGCGTGGACATCACTGTCAGCGGCGCGCTCGTGACCGTGAAGGGCCCCAAGGGTTCTCTCGAGCACAACGTGCCCGCACCCATCAATGTCGCTCAGGAGGACGCCCAGCTCGTGGTGTCGCGTCCTGACGACGAGCGGAACTCCCGTGCGCTGCACGGCCTGACCCGCACCCTGATCGCCAACATGATCACCGGTGTGACGCAGGGCTACGAGAAGAAGCTCGAGATCGTCGGTACTGGTTACCGTGTCGTGGCGAAGGGCTCGAGCCTCGAGTTCGCGCTCGGCTTCAGCCACCCTGTTGTCATCGAACCGCCCGCAGGCGTCACGTTCGCAGTCGAGAGCCCCACCAAGTTCTCGGTCTCGGGCATCGACAAGCAGCAGGTCGGCGAGGTCGCAGCGAACATTCGCAAGATCCGCAAGCCCGAGCCTTACAAGGGCAAGGGCGTGCGTTACGCCGGCGAGAACGTCCGCCGCAAGGTCGGAAAGGCTGGTAAGTGACGATGGCTATCAAGATCCTGGGCAAGGGCAAGTCCGTCGCTCGTCAGCGTCGCCACCTTCGCCTGCGCAAGAAGATCGCTGGCACCGCCGTTCGTCCGCGTCTCGTCGTCACCCGTTCCTCGCGCCACATGGTGGCGCAGGTCGTGGACGACAGCGTGGGCAAGACCGTCGCGTCTGCGTCGACCCTCGAGGCCGACCTGCGTGCGTTCGACGGCGACAAGACGGCCAAGGCCCGCAAGATCGGCGAGCTCGTCGCCGAGCGTGCCAAGGCTGTCGGCGTCGACACCGTCGTGTTCGACCGCGGCGGCAACAAGTACCACGGTCGCGTCGCTGCAGTGGCTGACGGCGCCCGCGAGGGCGGTCTGGCCCTGTGATGACCAACGCACGGAAGAAGAGGACTCTCTGATGGCTGCAGGGCAGCGCAGCGGCGCCCCCCAGGGTGCCGCCACCGAGAACAAGGACCGTAACGACCGCCGTGGTGGCGGCCGTGGCGGCGACCGTCGTGGGGCGCGCGAGGAAAAGAGCGCCTTCATCGAGAAGGTCGTCTCCATCAACCGCGTCTCCAAGGTCGTCAAGGGTGGCCGCCGCTTCAGCTTCACCGCGCTCGTCGTGGTGGGCGACGGTGACGGCACCGTAGGCGTCGGCTACGGCAAGGCCAAGGAGGTGCCCGCGGCGATCGCCAAGGGTGTCGAGGAGGCGAAGAAGAACTTCTTCCGCGTCCCTCGTATCCAGGGCACCATCCCTCACCCCATCCAGGGTGAGAAGGCCGCCGGTGTCGTGTTCCTGCGTCCGGCGTCGCCGGGTACCGGTGTTATCGCCGGTGGTCCCGTGCGCGCCGTGCTGGAGTGCGCCGGCATCCACGACGTGCTGAGCAAGTCGCTCGGTTCGTCGAACGCGATCAACATCGTGCACGCCACGGTCGCGGCCCTGAAGGGCCTCGAGGAGCCGGCTGCTGTTGCCGCTCGTCGTGGCCTCCCGCTCGAGGACGTGGCCCCGGCCGCGCTCCTGCGTGCGCAGGCCGCTGGTCGTGCCGAGTCGACTGCAAAGGCGGGTGCGTGATGGCTCGACTCAAGGTGACTCAGACCAAGTCCGCCATCGGCGGCAAGCAGAACCAGCGTGACACGCTGCGAACCCTCGGCCTCAAGCGGATCGGCGACACCGCCGTGAAGGAGGACCGTGCGGAGATTCGTGGCATGGTCAAGACGGTGGCGCACCTCGTCGCCGTCGAGGAGGTCGAGTGATCATGGCGGAGAACAAGCCGCTGAAGATGCATCACCTCCGTCCGGCCCCCGGCGCCAAGACCGCGAAGACCCGTGTGGGTCGCGGTGAAGGCTCGAAGGGTAAGACGGCAGGTCGCGGTACCAAGGGTACGAAGGCTCGTTACCAGGTCCCCGCAGGCTTCGAGGGTGGGCAGGTGCCTCTGCACATGCGCCTCCCGAAGCTGCGTGGATTCAAGAACCCGTTCCGGGTGGAGTTCCAGGTCGTGAACCTGGACAAGCTCTCAACGCTGTTCCCCGATGGTGGCTCCGTCACCGTCGAGGACCTCGTCGCCAAGGGGGCGGTCCGCAAGGGTCAGCCCGTGAAGGTGCTCGGCAACGGTGAGATCACCGTCAAGCTCGAGATCGCGGTCGACCGCGTCTCGGCAACCGCCAAGGAGAAGATCCTGGCGGCCGGCGGTACGGTCTCGGAGGCCTGATACAGCTACAGGGCCGGCGGCGCATGATGCGCGGCCGGCCCTGTGTGCTCTCTTGAGAATTTCCCGGGGCTCTTGTGGTCCGAAAGACCCCGTGAGCAACGTAGAATCCGACACGGTCTGGCTGCACCGTTGTGGTCTGGCCCACGTTCGACACATCTCGCCGGCGTTGCGCCGGCGACACTAGATCCCGCAACGGCGGGCCAGGAGGATAGGGTGCTCAGCGCTTTCGGCCGGGCTTTCCGGACGCCAGACCTGCGGCGCAAGCTGCTGTTCACGATCGCGATCATGGCGATCTTCCGGCTCGGGTCGTTCATACCGACTCCCGGCGTGGACTACCAGAACGTGCAGCAATGTATCGCGACGCAGGGTGACAACACCCTGCTCGGCCTGATCAACGTCTTCAGCGGCGGTGCTCTGCTGCAGCTGTCGATCTTCGCCCTCGGGATCATGCCGTACATCACGGCAAGCATCATCGTGCAGCTGCTTCGCGTGGTGATCCCACGCTTCGAGGCGCTGCAGAAGGAGGGCCAGTCGGGTCAGACCAAGCTGACCCAGTACACGCGCTACCTCACCATCGGTCTCGCGATCCTGCAGTCGACCACCGTCATCACGACGGCACGTCAGAACCTGCTCTTCCAGGGCTGTGCCGTCCCCGTCATCCCGGACGACAGCGTCCTGACCTCGATCTTCATGGTCATCACCATGACCGCCGGTACAGGCCTCGTCATGTGGCTCGGCGAGCTGATCACCGAGCGCGGCGTCGGCAACGGCATGTCGCTCCTGATCTTCACGTCGATCGCCGCGAGCTTCCCGACGTCGCTCTGGTCGATCGCCGGTGGCGCCAACGGCGTCCTGAACTTCACCATCATGATCCTCGTGATCATCCTGGTCATCGGCCTCGTGGTGTTCGTGGAGCAGTCGCAGCGCCGCATCCCGGTGCAGTACGCGAAGCGCATGGTGGGCCGCCGGATGTACGGCGGCACCAGCACCTACATCCCGATCAAGATCAACATGTCCGGTGTGATCCCGGTGATCTTCGCGGCATCGATCCTCGCCATCCCAGGTCTGCTCGCGCAGTTCGGGGACCAGACCTCCGACTGGGTCGTCTGGATCTCCAACAACCTGGTCCAGCAGTCGTCGCCGCTGTACATCGCGATCTACACGCTGATGATCATCTTCTTCTGCTTCTTCTACACCTCGATCACGTTCAACCCGGACGAGGTCGCGGACAACATGAAGAAGTACGGCGGCTTCATCCCCGGCATCCGGGCCGGCCGCCCGACGGCGGAGTACCTGGACTTCGTGATCACCAGGATCACCTCCGCCGGTTCCGTGTACCTCGCGCTGGTTGCGCTGATCCCGACGCTGGTGCTCGTCTTCCTCGGCGTCAGCACGGCCCTGCCCTTCGGCGGTGCCTCGATCCTCATCGTGGTCGGCGTCGGGCTGGATACGGTCAAGCAGATCGATTCACAGCTGCAGCAGCGCCATTACGAAGGATTTCTCCGTTGAGTCAGACCCCCTCCACCGCCTCTCGCCGCGAGCTCCACGCTCGTCCGGACAAGGAGGGCCAGGTCACGCGCCTGGTCATCATGGGCCCGCAGGGCGTCGGCAAGGGCACCCAGGCCGCGCGCCTCGCCGAGGTGTTCGGCATCGTGGCGATCTCCACCGGCGACATCTTCCGGGCCAACATCAAGGGCAACACGGAGCTCGGCACGACGGCCAAGGAGTACATCGACAAGGGTGAGCTCGTCCCCGACGAGCTCACCAACGCGATGGTCCGCGACCGCCTCGGTGACGAGGACGTCAAGGGCGGGTTCCTGCTGGACGGCTACCCGCGCAACGCGGCCCAGGTCGCTGAGCTGGACACCACGCTCGCCGGCTTCGGGTGGGAGCTCGACGGCGTGATCGAGCTGACGGCCGACCGGGACGTCCTGATGGAGCGTCTCACCAAGCGTGCCGAGGACGAGGGCCGTGAGGACGACACCCCTGAGGGGATCGCCCGCCGGCTCGACATCTACGGCACGGAGACGGCGCCCCTCACCGCCGCGTACGCGGAGCGCGGGCTGCTGGCGAAGGTGGACGGCGTCGGTGAGATCACCGAGGTCACCGACCGCATCGTCGCCGCCCTCGCGGCCCAGCTGGGCTGAGGCGTGGTCTTCGGGCGGGACCGGGTCGAGTACAAGACACCGGACCAGGTACGCCTCATGCGGCGTGCCGGTCTGGTGGTCGCGGACACTCTTGCCGCGGTCCGGTCCGCGGCCCGGCCTGGCGTCAGCACCGCGGACCTGGACGGCGTGGCCGCCAAGGCCATCGACGACGCCGGTGCGGCGCCGTCGTTCCTTGGCTACCACGGGTTCACCGGAGTCATCTGCACATCGGTCAACGACGAGGTCATCCACGGCATCCCGGGCAGCCGGGTGCTGGCAGCGGGTGACCTCGTCTCGATCGACTGCGGTGCGATCGTCGAGGGCTGGCACGGTGACTCGGCCGTCTCGTTCGTCCTGGGCCCCGACGGGGCCCTCGACCACACGCTGCCCGACGACGACCTGGTCGCCGCGGGTGCGGACCTCGCCGACATCGCGCTCATCCGGACCACGGAGACCGCCATGTGGGCGGGCATCGCCACGCTGGCGTCCGCGAAGCGCCTGAACGCGGTGGGCGAGGCGGTGGAGGCCGCCGTCGAGATGGCCGGCGAGTTCAACGGCATCGACTACGGCATCGTCGAGGACTACGTCGGGCACGGCATCGGCAGCGCGATGCACCAGCCGCCGGACGTGCACAACTACAAGACGTCCGGTTCGGGCCCTCGGCTGCGGTCGGGGATGTGCCTGGCGATCGAGCCGATGATCACGCGCGGCGGGTCCGAGACCAGGGTCCTCGAGGACGACTGGACAGTCGTCACCGTCGACGGATCCCGTGCGGCGCACTGGGAGCACTCCACCGCGATCATGGAGGACGGCATCATCGTCCTCACGGCGGTCGACGGGGGAGCGGAGCGTCTCGGCGTCTTCGGCGTGGAGCCGGTCTCGCTCGGCTGAGCCCGAAGCGGAACCGCAGGCTCAGTCGATACAGGTAGAGACCGAGCCGGAGGCGACTTTCACCCGAGGCCTATTTAAGTCGGAGTCAGTTGGCTACGATCGGCCTGTGACCGATGAAGCGCACACCTCGCCCGGCGGTGCCGGCACGCCTGTGCCCGGCGCGGGCAGGCGAGCTCTTCCGGCTGCGCGCCGTGGCCTCGAGCGGTCCGGACGCTGGATCGCCACCTGGGGCCGCCGGCTCGCGCCGAGCCCGTTCCTCTGGGTCGGCGCGGTGCTCGGGTTCGGCACCTCGCTGTTCGTGTGGGAGTCGGTCCTGCTGCTCGGCGCGGTGATGTGGCTGCTCGGCGTGTGGCTCTGGAAGACACAGGGCAGGCACGTGCTCGTCGCGCTCGGCCTCGGCATGGTGCTCGGCTGGCTCCCCATGCTGTTCTTCTTCGTCACCAGCCTCCCGCACACGATGATCGGCCTGCCGGGCGTCGAGTACGACCTCTGAAGGGCCTCCCGTGGCGAGGCTCACGGCCGGGAGCTGGGTTCGCCGTCGTCCTGCGCTTTGAATGCTTTCCGAAGTGACGTAGGCTGGACCGCTGGGTGTAGTCCGTTCAACGCCTCCAGTTCTTGAAAGGGTGCCGAGGCGCCTGCCGGTCCCCGCGCGAGCGGGGCGCAGGCCGAGGCACACGAGGTTGGCGGTACACGGGCACACACGACATCCACACCCGACTGTCGGCTCCGCAGGGCTCCTGCGGTGCCGTGGGCGTGGAAGCAGTCACGACGAGAGTTAGCGGAGGATATGGCAAAGAAGGACGGTGTCATCGAGATCGAGGGCAGTGTGATCGAGGCTCTGCCGAACGCGATGTTCCGCGTCGAGCTGTCGAACGGTCACAGGGTTCTCGCGCACATCTCGGGCAAGATGCGACAGCACTACATCCGGATCCTCCCCGAGGACCGCGTGGTGGTGGAGCTCAGCCCGTACGACCTGTCCCGCGGCCGGATCGTCTACCGCTACAAGTAGTCAGTCCCCGATCCGGGGCTATGTCACTCGCGGCCTGGCCAGAGGTGACGTCGCCGCACGATCGACCACCCACGACACTGCTGCGTGCGCACCGAGAGACCGGGCGCCGTGGTGGAGGAAAAACCATGAAGGTCAAGCCGAGCGTCAAGAAGATCTGCGACAAGTGCAAGGTGATTCGCCGGCACGGTCGCGTCATGGTGATCTGCGACAACCTGCGCCACAAGCAGCGCCAGGGCTGATCACGTCCCGGGCATCCGCCCGGGGTCGGTGGCTGAGGCCACCACCAGCGCACCACCTCGAACCTCATCCAGCGGGCAACCGCACAGGTGAGGGGAACCCTCGGCCCGGAGGCCGGGGCTCGCGTGAATCGCGGGATGGCGGTGCGGCAGACCTCCGATGAGCAGTACAGGAGCCGGAAGGCACATGGCACGTCTTATCGGCGTCGACCTCCCCCGCGACAAGCGGCTTGAGGTTGCGCTCACTTACATCTTCGGTGTGGGTCGTACCCGCGCGAAGGAGACCCTGGCCGCCACGGGCATCAGCCCGGACGTCCGCGTCAAGGACCTCGGCGACGCCGAGCTCGTTGCGCTCCGCGACCACCTCGAGGGCAACTTCAAGCTCGAGGGTGACCTCCGCCGTGAGGTCGCGGCCGACATCCGCCGCAAGGTCGAGATCGGTACCTACCAGGGCATCCGCCACCGTCGCGGACTGCCGGTGCGTGGTCAGCGCACAAAGACCAACGCGCGTACCCGCAAGGGTCCCAAGCGCACCGTCGCGGGCAAGAAGAAGGCCCGCTGATAGCAGTCCGTGGAGCGGTCGGCTCATCGAGCTGAGACCGCCCCGGTCCGATCAGACCAGGAGATCTAAAAACACATGCCTCCCAAGACTCGCGCCGCAGCCGGCCGCAAGCCGCGCCGCAAGGACAAGAAGAACGTCCCGCTCGGCCAGGCGCACATCAAGTCCACGTTCAACAACACGATCATCTCGATCACCGACCCCTCGGGTGCTGTGATCGCATGGGCGTCCGCCGGCCACGTCGGCTTCAAGGGCTCCCGTAAGTCGACCCCGTACGCCGCGCAGATGGCAGCCGAGTCGGCCGCCCGTCGTGCGCAGGAGCACGGCGTCAAGAAGGTCGACGTCTTCGTCAAGGGCCCGGGTTCCGGTCGTGAGACCGCGATCCGCTCGCTCCAGGCGACCGGCCTCGAGGTCGGCTCGATCCAGGACGTGACGCCCCAGGCTCACAACGGCTGCCGCCCCCCGAAGCGTCGCCGCGTCTGATATCCGTCGCGCCGCGGTGCGGCCGCGCGGCCCCTGGGCCGCGGGACCGCACCGCGATGCGACAGCGCTCACCGCATTCGGTGAGCACCTTGCCCGGACGGTGACAGAGATCCGTCCAGGCCGCGAGAGATCGCAAGCCGTGATGCGTCATATAGCGGACGCACACTCGAAAGGACACCCACAGTGCTTATCGCACAGCGCCCCACGCTGACCGAAGAGGTCATCTCGGAGAGCCGTTCCCGCTTCTCCATCGAGCCGCTCGAGCCTGGCTTCGGCTACACGCTCGGCAACTCGATGCGTCGCACCCTGCTGTCGTCCATCCCGGGCGCGGCCGTCACGTCCATCCGTATCGACGGTGTGCTGCACGAGTTCAGCACCGTGTCGGGCGTGAAGGAAGACGTCACCGAGATCATCCTCAACATCAAGAACCTCGTCGTCTCCTCGGAGAACGACGAGCCCGTCGTGATGTACCTGCGCAAGCAGGGCGCCGGCGTCGTGACCGCTGCGGACATCGTTCCGCCGGCGGGGGTCGAGGTCCACAACCCCGACCTGCACATCGCCACCCTCAACGACAAGGGCAAGCTCGAGATCGAGCTGACCGTCGAGCGGGGCCGTGGGTACGTGTCCGCCGCGCAGAACAAGCAGTTCGACGCGGAGATCGGGCGCATCCCGGTCGACTCGATCTACTCGCCGGTCCTCAAGGTCACGTACAAGGTCGAGGCCACCCGAGTCGAGCAGCGCACCGACTTCGACAAGCTCATTGTCGACGTCGAGACGAAGCAGGCAATCACGCCTCGCGACGCGCTCGCCTCGGCTGGCAAGACCCTGGTCGAGCTGTTCGGCCTGGCACGTGAGCTGAACGTCGAGGCCGAGGGCATCGAGATCGGGCCGTCGCCGACGGACACCGCGCTTGCCGCGGACCTGGCGCTGCCGATCGAGGAGCTCAACCTCACCATCCGTTCGTACAACTGCCTCAAGCGCGAGGGCATCCACCAGGTGGGCGAGCTTGTTGCCCGCAGTGAGGCGGACCTGCTCGACATCCGCAACTTCGGTGCGAAGTCGATCACCGAGGTCAAGGAGAAGCTGGCCGAGCTCGGCCTCAGCCTCAAGGACTCGCCGCTGGACTTCGATCCGGCCGGCGCTTCGTACTTCGAGGGTAGCGACTCCGCGGCCTACAGCGGCGACGAGCAGTCGTACTGACGTCCCACGTCCGGCCTAGGCCGGACGTGCGGAACCACTTCCAAGGAGACAAGTAATGCCTACCCCTACCAAGGGCGCGCGGCTCGGCGGTAGCCCGGCTCACGAGCGTCTGATTCTCGCGAACCTGTCCACCTCCCTCTTCGAGCACGGCCGCATCACGACCACGGAGACCAAGGCCAAGCGCCTGCGTCCCCTGGCCGAGCGTCTGATCACGTTCGCGAAGAAGGGCGACCTGTCCGCCCGTCGCCGCGTGCTCACCGTCGTGCGTGACAAGGGCGTGGTGCACACGCTCTTCACCGAGATCGCCCCGGCCATGGCCGAGCGCAACGGTGGCTACACGCGCATCACCAAGATCGGCACCCGCAAGGGTGACAACGCGCCCATGGCGGTCATCGAGCTCGTCACCGAGCCCGTGAGCCCCAAGCAGGCAGTCGTCAAGGAGGCCACCAAGGCCACCGAGAAGGCCGCCCCCGTGACCGAGGCCCCGGCCGAGGACGTCGTCGTCGAGGACGCTCCGGTCGAGGACGCCCCGGCCGAGGATGTCACCGACGCCCCCGCCGAGGACGCCGCTGCCGAGGCCCCCAAGAAGAAGAAGGCGGCTCCCAAGAAGAAGGCCGCCGAGGAGACGAAGGAGGCCTGAGCCTCTTTCTCCCCTGCACGACGCCGGGCCGCACCTTCCGTACGGAGGGTGCGGCCCGGCGTCGTCGTGCGCGGCTGCACGTCACTGAGCAGGCAGCAGGTCCCAGGCACGCGCGCCGCCCACCAGGGCGGCGGAGTTCGGGACGATGACGACGTCGTCGCCGAGCCGGGCGAGCGCCGACGGTGTGATGCGCCGCGCGTTGCCGCCCCCGAGGTAGAGCCGGTCCCAGTGGAAGACGGGCCGCAGCCCGTCGACGACGGTGACCACGCGTCGTGACCACAGGCCGTCGCCCAGCCGGCGTCGCTCGGGCTCGCCGATGTACTGGTCGTACGTCAGGCTGCGGCGCACCGGGGCGTGCGACCACTCCAGGTGCGGCGCGATCCGGCCGCCGTGGAACATGGCGGTCCCTAGACCCGTGCCGAGCGTGATGACCAGCTCGAGGCCGGACGCGGCGACCACGCCCGCGCCGTGCACCTCTGCGTCGTTCAGGACCAGCGCGGGCAGGTTCAGCCGGCTGGCGACGGCAGCGCGCATGTCGAAGCTGTGCCATGCGTCGAGCAGGACCGGATCCACGCGGGAGCGCGGCCCCGACCGGGTGATGTAGTGCGGCGTGTGCACGACGACGCCGCTGCGGATCATGCCGGGCATGCCGACCGTGACCCGTCCGGCCGCCGGGAGGTCGGTGGCGATCTTCGCGATCGTGTCCACGAGGAGCTCGGGCGGCAGCGGGTAGGGCGTCGGTACGCGGACCGGCGCCGCGTGAGCGGTGCCCGACGAGTCGAGAACCGCTGCCTTGATCCCGCCGCCACCGCAGTCGACTGCCAGCGTGAGGATGTCTGCCATGACGTCACTGTACGAACTCTTGCATGGGGATCGGGGAAGATGGCTGGCGTGAACGAGTTCATCAGGGTCCGGCTCGACCTCGCCTACGACGGCACCGACTTCGCCGGCTGGGCGCGCCAGCCGGGTCTGCGCACCGTGGAGGGTGCCCTCGAGGACGGTCTGGCACGGGTCCTGCGCAGCGAGCAGCTCGGTCGGCCGACGCCTCGCTTCACCGTCGCCGGGCGGACCGACTCGGGCGTCCACGCGCGAGGCCAGGTCGCGCACGTCGACCTCGAGGCCGATGCCTGGGCGGCGCTCCCCGGCCGTTCGGGGCGGTCCAGCCGAACCCCTGCGGAGGCGCTGGTGTCCCGGCTGACGGGCGTGCTGCCCACCGACGTCGTCGTGCGCGGCGCCAGGCAGGCGGCGCCCGGTTTTGATGCGCGCTTCTCCGCCCTGCGCCGCCGCTACACGTACCGGATCGCCGACGCGCCGGGCCTCCGGGATCCGCTGCGGCGCAGGCACGTCCTGTGGTCCCGCAAGCCGCTCGACGCCGTCGCGATGGACGACGCCGTGCGCCCGCTCATCGGGGTGCGCGACTTCGCCTCGTACTGCAAGCCCCGCCCGGGCGCGACGACCATCCGGGAGCTGCAGCACATCGCCTGGGAACGCCCCGCCGATGGGCCCGATGCGGGCCTCGTGGTCGGGCACGTCGTCGCCGACGCGTTCTGCCACAACATGGTGCGGGCCCTCGTCGGCGCGTCGATGGGGGTGGGAGAGGGGCGCCGCCCCGTGAGCTGGCCCGCGGAGCTCCTGGCGTCCCGCCGACGGGACGCGGGCGTCTTCGTCGTGCCCCCGGAAGGGCTGTGCCTCGAGGAGATCACGTTCCCGCCGGACGAAGAGCTCGCCGCGCGCGCGGACGCCGTCCGCGCCAAGCGCATGGACGAGGACGTCTGGGACGACACCCCGGCTGCGAAGTAGAGCGCCTGTCCGAGTCTCCCCGGCATCACCAGGGAGACTCGGACAGGTCTACTTCGACAGTCGGGCGTCAGGCCATCAAGGCGTCGA